>CAYZQB010000282.1:0-2516 GCA_964480395.1 uncultured Planctomycetia bacterium | reverse complement strand
TGGAAGCAGAAAATCGACAAAGATAACAAAGAAATCGAATTACAGAATATTATTGGTGTTATACCAGGTAGCAAAAGTGGTTGGGAGAATCAATCTGTGATTATTTGTGCACATTATGACCATTTAGGTACTGGAGAACTACTTGGTAATGATGAGAACAAAGGGAAAATTCATCCTGGTGCTGATGATAATGCAAGTGGAGTAGCAGTAATGCTTGAAATAGCAAGAATAATGGCTACAAAAATTCCAGACAGAACAATTATTTTCATCGCTTTTACTGGTGAGGAAAATGGTCGATTAGGTTCAATTTACTACCTTAATAAACTTAATGAAAATTTATTAAAAGGAATAATCGGAGTTGTTAATCTCGATACTGTAGGACGTCTGGGAAGAAATAAGTTAATGATTCTCGGTGGATCAACAGCAAAGGAGTGGAAATTTATTTTCATGGGAATTGAATATACTGCTGGTTTAGAAACAGAATTAATAAACCAACCGCTTGATTCAAGTGATCATGTTAGTTTTATTAACAAAAGAATTCCAGCAATTCAGCTATTTTCCGGAGCACATATTGATTATCATAAACCTACCGACACTTTTGACAAAATTGATGCAGAAGGCTTGGTCAAAGTTGCTGCTGTTACTCACGAGATTGTTGTCTATTTATCGCAAAGAACAGAGCCAATGACTGTAACAATTCAAGATTATAGTTCTGAAGATAAAAAGCCTGATCCTGCAATCCGTAACGTCGGGACAGGAATAATGCCTGATTTTAGATTTAAAGGAACAGGTGTCAAAATTGCATCCTTGACAAAAGGTTCATCAGCAGATATCGCAGAATTGAAACTAGGTGATATTATTGTCAAACTCGGTGATATAAAGATCGAGAATCTGAAACAATATTCAGACTTATTGAAAAAGTATAAACCTGGGGATGAAACTACGATTGATTACTTGAGAGACGGTAAGATATTCAAAACCAAAATTATCTTGAAAGCGCGTTAAAAATTTCAATTTTTGTTGACAATTATAGAAAATACCTAACAGAGATTTGTAAAAGTCACAATCAATGTTAAAATTGCGGATATTGCTATTCTCGGTGAAACTGTTGCTGACCAGTTTGGATACCCTGTCTCAGGCAATCAGCTTTTTTTTGTTTTTTAAATTATGTTTTGCATACGTTGTAAATGATGTACAATATGAAAGCGTATTTATGACAACATGCGACTGCGAGCTGTGACTGAGCAAAATTCGGACTGAATGAGTAATGAGGTGAAGTATGAGACCAAAACAGCAATTGTCTGTTAATAGAATTTATCTTCTTGCAGTTTTAACATTCGTTTTACTGTCGGTTGGGTGCAGTGCGGATATAAATGTGGCGTTTCCGGAGATTAATGTTAAGCAGAGATTGATAAATATACCGTGTACTACAGGGGAATTTGATTTCGGTAATATGCCGATAAACTCTACTCAATCAATTTTATTTACAATCGAGAATACAGGTACAACATTTTTAAATCTCACTGGAAATTCGGTTATTTTTATTACAGGTCAAAATGCATCAGAATTTTCAGTCAACAAGGATTCCACCAACAAAACAATTTCACCTGGAAATTTAACGACTTTTTCAATTGCGTTTAGTCCACATAGTTTAGGAGATAAATCAGCAACAATTACAATACCAAACAATGACCTGGATGAAAGCTCGTACACATTCGCTGTCATCGGCACTTGCACGCCACCAGCTCCTGAAATTCACATCAAGCAGGATTCCGAAGACATTCTTTGCACAACCGGCACTTTCGATTTCGGTACAATCACAGTAAACACCTCGACTCAGCCGATTAATTTCACGATTGAAAACAACGGCAGCATGTTATTATATCTGACCGGAAATCCGAATAAAATAAGTATTAGTGGTACTGACCCAGGGATGTTTTCGATTGACCTATACTCTTTAATATCACCAATCCCAGGCGGTTCCTCAACTTCGTTTGGAATTTTATTTCATCCTACTTCAGTTGGAATAAAAATCGCAAAAATATCAATCTTAAACAATGACAGCGACGAGAATCCGTACACTTTCAGCATTTCTGGAATGGGAATAGCTGGACCTGAAATCAATGTTAAACAAGGCACTGAAAATATTCTAACATCTATCGGAGAATATGATTTCAAAGAAGTTCTCGTTAATGACTCTTCTGAAGTAACATTTACAATAGAAAATTTGGGAACATCTGTTTTGCATTTATCCGGCACACCTGATATAGTCGAAGTTACCGGAACTGATGCTGCCATGTTTGCTATTAATCAAACTTCCACTGAAGAGTATGTAACTCCAGGAAACTCAACATCATTCATAATAATTTTCAGTCCGACAAGTACTGGAAGCAAAACTGGGACAATCTCTATTACAAATAACGATACTGATGAAAATCCTTATACTTTCACAATCAAAGGCACAGGCATTACACCCGAAATTAACATTAAGCAAGACTCGGATAATATCGAAAACT
>CAYZQB010000281.1:0-2573 GCA_964480395.1 uncultured Planctomycetia bacterium | reverse complement strand
CCCAGAACTACGAGAAAAAACGGTCAGTTGCTGGGTACGTGCCATGAGTGAAGGTGGATGGGAAGCATCAGACCTTGACACAATCCCGTTCACGCTTCTGATTGAAAAAGCACCGGTAACCCTCGTCGAACATACAAGGGGTGTAACGCAGGTGGCAAAAGGTATTGCAGATGCTCTACTCAACGTATTCTCAAACGATTTGTATAATATTGATTATGATGTTCTGATATCAGCAGCGATTCTCCACGATGTCGGTAAATTGTTGGAATACAAGCGAATTGACGGAAAAATCGTGAAATCTCGTAACGGCAAATTCCTCAGGCATCCGTTCTCCGGACAGGCATTATGCTATGCTGAGGGAATCGACGATGCAATTTTGCACTGCATTGCGGTTCATGCTAAAGAGGGTGAAGGTCAGCGAGTATCGACGGAAGCGATAATCGTCAATAAAGCTGATTTTGCATGTTTTGAGCCCTTGAAGCTATAATCTGCGAAAATTTGTTATAAAACTTAAAACATATGGAGTTAGCTATGAAGGGAGTTCTTGCACGACTTGGGATAAAGGACACAAATCTCGGTTCTTTTAATGGTGAATGGATTGGAAAAGCTGATGAATCAAGAGTTTTGAATGTTGAATCACCTATCGACGGAAGCCATATTGCAAAGGTTTATCAGGCATCGGTAGATGATTATGATGCAGTTATCGGCAGAGCACATGAAAAATTCCTGAAATGGCGAATGTTTCCCGCGCCGAAACGCGGTGAAATCGTTCGGCAGATTGGTGAAGAGCTGAGAAAGTATAAATCAGACCTTGGCAAACTCGTAACCTTCGAGATGGGCAAAATCGTCAGCGAAGGTGAAGGCGAAGTGCAGGAAATGATTGATATCGCAGATTTTGCTGTGGGTTTGTCACGCCAGCTCTACGGTCTCACTATGCCATCAGAACGTTCATTGCACAGAATGTATGAACAATGGCATCCGCTGGGGGTAGTTGGTGTAATTTCCGCGTTTAATTTCCCTGTCGCTGTCTGGGCATGGAACGCAATGATTGCGCTGGTCTGCGGCGACACCTGCGTCTGGAAGCCCTCATCAACAACACCTTTAACCGCAATCGCAACGATAAACATTGTTGATAAAGTCATCAAACGCAATGGTTGGGACGGAATTCTCGGGCTGGTTATAGGTTCAGGAAGCACAATCGGTGAAAGACTCATCAATGACAAGCGTGTTCCTCTTATCAGCGCAACCGGCTCGACGCCAATGGGTTACCGAGTCAATAATGCAGTTGCAAAGCGGATGGGTAGAGCGATTTTGGAGCTTGGTGGGAATAACGCAATTATCGCAATGCCGGATGCAAACATCGATATGCTTGTACGTGGTGTTCTTTTCGCAGCAGTCGGCACAGCGGGACAGAGATGCACATCACTTCGTCGGCTTGTTGTACACGAAAACATAATTGATGATGTAACTGAACGGCTTCTCAAGGCGTACAAGAGCATCAGCATCGGTAATCCGCTTGATGACGGCATTCTCATGGGTCCTCTCGTCGATATTAATGCTGTGAATGTGATGATGAATGCGCTTGCAAAAATCAAGGAACAGGGCGGAAAAATCATTGCAGGCGGTAACAGAATTGATAAAGCCGGGTATTTTGTTGAGCCAACAATTGTTAAAGCCAACAAATCGCTTCCGATGCTCAAGGAAGAAACATTCGCGCCGATTCTTTACATCGTACCCTTCAAAAACATCGACGAAGCAATCGAAATTCACAACGATGTACCGCAGGGTTTGTCTTCAGCAATCTTCACAACAAATATGCTTAGTGCTGAGAAATTCCTCAGCCATCAAGGCAGCGATTGCGGAATCGCAAACGTGAATATCGGGACGTCAGGGGCGGAAATCGGCGGAGCATTCGGCGGTGAGAAAGAAACAGGTGGTGGTCGCGAATCCGGCTCGGATTCATGGAAACAGTACATGCGCCGGCAGACCTGCACAATCAATTTCAGAGATGAACTCCCGCTTGCACAAGGTGTAAAATTCGACATCGAATAACAACCAAATATTATAACACCATCTATTGCCGATTTACTTTGCTGTCATTCCCGTGAAAGCTGGAATACAGGCATATTGTTGTCATTCTGAATAGAACGAAGTGAAATGAAGAATCCAGGATAGTCCACGAAAATACATGGATTGCGATAGACTTTTTCTCAAAGAATGACCTAGATTCAGATTCAGAATTTACCAGACACAATACATCGCAACAAATTCCACGATTTCAGCCCAGCTAGCCTGGATTCTCACGCTTCGCTCCCTTCGGTCGCTTCGCTCAGAATGACATAAGAATTTAGACACAGAGCCACAGCCGTTGCCTGAGCGAAGTCGAAGGCAAAATTACGTTTCATTCCTCAAATATTGTGGTTTCGAGAACCTCAACCACCGGTAGGACAGGCATCCTTGCCTGTCATTGATGACTATGTCGCTAGACACAGGCAAGGATGTCTGTGCCACCATTTATTTTTTCATCATCCACGGTGTCATTGCGAGGAAGGAGCGAAGCGACTGACGTGGCA
>CAYZQB010000280.1:0-2591 GCA_964480395.1 uncultured Planctomycetia bacterium | reverse complement strand
CATCACCGGGATTGCAAAAGGAGCAGATTGCGTTTTGCGAATTATGTAAAACTTCAGAAATCGATATAGCATCGCAGACCCGACAAACAACAACATCACAACAAAAAACCTAACCCAAATCTCAACTGCACCATAAAACTTCGGCTCGAAATAAGCTATATCAGTGTAAAAATCTCGCAATCCAGTATGATATTCAAAATACCCAGGTTGGGGAAAATTTCCCCAAGCGTACCAGTTAGTACCCAGTCTATCACCAGCAAGTAACAAGATTAAAATATGAAAGACGCAGTAAAATAAAATCTGTAGCGGTATTAACAATTCAAAACTGATTTTGTCCAATTTTCTAATCATGACAAACAAGATAATTAACAAGACAATATTCGGCAACATATAACAAATTTCATACTCATGCTGAGTTAATACAAGATCTACGTTCCAAAAATATTGAATGATTGGAATCATACATTCAGCGAGCATATAACACATTGCGAGACTCATTAGCAGGTAAAAAACAAGAGAAAACTCGCGCAAACCAATAAGAATATACTTAGTTCTATTTTTCATATTGTCATTGTAGATTGAAATTAGCAATTGTGAATGATGAATTACAAAACGGAAAAAGATTTGGAACTATTGAGCGAAATTGTATATTGGAGTCAGATTCCGCACATTTTATCAGTCTGCGGATGCTCTCGGAGCGAACAACATCAGCACGATGTGCTGTCTGAATAAAGCGCAATAACGCATTGCGAACGAAGGAGAATACAATGGAAATGGACGCAATTTTCGCGGGTTTCGGCGGACAGGGAATTATGCTTGTCGGTCAGATGGTTTCATACGCAGCACTGGCTGAGGGCAAGCAGACTTCATGGCTGCCGTCGTATGGTCCTGAGATGCGCGGTGGAACTGCCAACTGCACGGTAATCGTGTCCGATGCCATGATTGGTTCACCTGTTGTATCCAGCCCGAAGACCGCAGTTGTCATGAATCCGCCTTCGTACACGAAATTTGGCGGCTTGCTTAGAGCTGACGGAATTCTAATCGTCAACACTTCGCTGATTAAAGTTGACTCCGATGCTGCGGATATACAGAAGGTGAAACAGCGTACGGATATTCAGCACGTTGAGTTGCAGGCGTATGACATTGCCAACGAAATCGGGAATCGGCTTGGAGCGAATATGGTAATTCTCGGCGCATTTGTCGCATCTCGTCCTGATACGATAAAGGTTGAGTCGATTGAGACGCTGATTACCTGGTACTTCAAAGAGAAAAAGGGCAAATCCGACAAAATTGTAGATATGAACCACAAATGCTTCCATGCTGGCATCAAAGCAGCAGAAAAAATCCTCGCCAACCATGTCTAATCTCATTAGTTAAAAGTAAGTCATAATTGCTCTAAATATGTGTTTACGTGCATTATAAACATTATGCATTATTATTTTTTGACGTTTTTCACGAATTATGATATAATCTTTTTAGTTCTTTTGTGAGGAAAAAAAATGAGGGACGGTCTGAGGTATGTGTTCTTCTCCCTAGTGTTTGCAGTACTCCTTGCTGGAATATTCTTTCTCGCCCTTACTGACACAATATCGAATTTATTCAAAACCACCTCTCAACCACAAATCCCTGTTTCTTCAAGCAATTCTGGTGATAACGACCATCGCAAAGTGAAATTACCGAATGTTTCGAGTGATTCTGAAATAGACATCAACAACAATCATGATTTTGACTCTCAGAATGCTGACAATGAAAGCAATGCAGAGAAAAACATTAATGATTCAGACGACAAAACAAGTGAAAACCTGTACTCCAGTGCTGATTGGAAAAAGTACAAAGAAATTCGCGAAAAATATGCCAATCTTAGTTCAAAATTCGATGGACTGATTGATAATATTCTTAACAACAGATTACCAAGGTCAGAAAAGTATATATTTAACGCATTAGACAAAAATTCCCTTGATAAATTTCATACTTATGGATTCGAGATTGCAGATGCACAGAAGGATAGGGAGAGGATAATTGCTGAGACAATGAATAATTTTAATCGTGATATTGTTTCATCAGCATTGGAAATGCTGGCAAGCGAAGATGAATCAATCAGGCGAATTGCACTCGAATATTTTAGCAGCAATGTTTTTCCAGAGCTTGGAGATATAATAGTTTCACAGATTATTGACACAATTTCGTTCGAAGATTGGTCTGATAGTGCGTTGATTTCGAAGATTTTCACCTATTATGTAAATGCTAAAAATATTCCGAAATTCTTGAAAGTATATGTTGATTATGCTGATGTTAAAGCTTCAAAGGGAAAAGAGCGTTTTTCCAATTTGTTTAATTCTTTTTTTGCAGGAATTTCGTCGCATGTACCATTCGATAAGAAACTTGCTGAGTTATCTCCTAAATATTGGATAGATTTCTATAAAATATATCCCGAGAAAATTGTTGGTTTGTTAAAAAATGATAAAAACGAAATAATCACTCCCGAACCAACGGGCAGTATGCCTGATTTTCATAAGGAATTATCAACACAAATTCAAAAACTTGGGAATTTTTACAATTGGTACAACCTAAAAATAAAGGTTTATAGATCC
>CAYZQB010000279.1:0-2603 GCA_964480395.1 uncultured Planctomycetia bacterium | reverse complement strand
TTCTGAGGTGTGGAAAACACCTCTTTCTCATGTTATCTCAAATAGTAACATATGCAAATATTATCCATGTAAAAAGAAGGTATGTGAAGGTAGTGATATTGAATATCAATGTATTAAAACAATTGAAGTATATAAAGTATACGATCAAATAATAAAGTGTATTCAAAACGGGTAATGTCATTTAGAGTTATTGGCTTATGAGAGTTTTTGTTATATTTCAAGAGAGAGAAAAATCAAAAATTTCAGAGGACTTAAATATTATAGAATCTATAATTAATTATAATTTTAAAAATATTGAAAGTATTATCGTTTTTGTAGATAATTCTAATGAATATGTTCAAAGATCTAATAAAATAGATAGTAATATATATATGATTAGTGCTGATGATGAGAATTGGGAATTTTCAGCATATGATGAAGGATATCGATGGATTATAGATAATTTTAAAGTTGAAGCTGATGATATATTTTTAGTTGCAAATGAGACTAATAATAGAGAATACAATCAAAAATATTTAAAATTTTTTAAAAATAAAAAAATAATTAAATGGGTAAATGATGATAAAGTTGTTGGTTTTGTTGGGGAAAATATAAAGCCAATTAAAATATTAGATATGTATGTTAAGAAATATGTGGCAACCCATCTATTCTTTTTAAATTATAAAATTCTTAAGGAAATAATTCCATTTAGCATTACGGTTTCCAATAAAGATATATTCTCAAATGATTATAATGATTTTTTTAAAAAAACTGCGCCATTAGATAAAAGTTTCATAGAGGGAATAGAAGCGCGAGTATTTGGATGGAAAAATAATCATAATGTCTTCGGCTTTTATCATCAAGCTCAACCATTAACTTTAGAAAATTTCGATTTTTTTAAAGGGAAAGTTAGATCAATAATATGTGAATATTATATCGGTGCAAAAATTGAGAATCAAAATATTAAACTAGTTAATTTGAAAAATTTGAGATTATTTCGGAAAACAATAAAACCTTTATTAAAATATAAAATAGTAAAAAATTTCATACTGTTGTTAGTAAGAAAAGGCTATATTAAAACTTTATTAAGAACTAGTAAGATTAATATTGAGTAGAAAGTAACAAAATGGCAATGAAAATATTATTTTATCTTGGTCATCCCGGACATTATCATCTCTTTAAAAATATTATATTTGAGTTATTGAAGAATAACCATAAAATTTCTATTCTTATTAAAAAGAAAGATATACTTGAAGATTTACTTAAACAATCAGGTTATGAATATCTTAATATTTTATCCGAAGGGAGAAAAGACAGTAGTAAGGCAGGTATTGCATGGGGTTTATTAAAAAGAGATTATGCTATGTTTAAATTTTGCCTAAAACACCGCCCTAATATAATGCTTGGAACTTCAACCGAAATTACTCATATAGGAAAATTATTACATATTCCATCTATATTTGTAATTGAAGACGACTATAATGTTGTTCCTTTGTTCAGTAGTATTGGTTCTCCTTTTGCAAGCAATATTCTTGCTCCAATTAGTTGTCCTACTGGGAAAATTAATAGCAACTGGGAAATGAAGACAATACATTATGAAGGATTTCATGAACTTGCATATCTTCACCCTAATTTTTTTAAACCTGAGTTAAGCAAAATCGAAAAAATTATAACTACATCAACTCCTTTTTATATTATTCGTTTTGCAAAGCTTACAGCACAGCACGACAAAGGCAAAACAGGAATAACAACTAAAATAGCTCAAAAGATAATAAACTTACTATCTCCTAACGGAAATATATATATAACATCTGAAAGAGAGTTAGAACCTCAATTTGAAAAATACAGAATTCATATCAAACCTGAAAACATACATCACGCATTATTTTATGCAGATATGTATATCGGCGATAGTCAAACAATGGCCGCTGAAGCAGCTGTTCTTGGAACTCCTTCTATAAGATTTAATGATTTTGTTGGTAAACTGGGATATCTCGAAGAATTGGAACATAAATATTATTTAACTTATGGAATTAAAACTTCAGAACCGGAAAAATTATATCAAAAAATCAAAAAATTATTAAATACTCCCAACTTGAAAGAAAAATTTCAAAATCGGAGAAAGAAAATGCTTTCTGAAAAAATAGATGTTACAGCATTTATGGTTTGGTTTATTGAGAATTATCCTGAAAGCATTAAGATAATGAAAGAAAATCCAAACTATCAAAATATATTTAAATAGTAAAAAAAAATATAAGATAATAAATAATGTAACTTTAGATAAAATAAAAAAAAAGAGTAACTATGGATAAATTAGTAGAAATAAATGAAAAAGTTGCATGTAATATTTGCGGGTCTGATAATTACAAAATAATTTTTGACGAAAATAAAGCTCAGATACATCGAATTATAAAATGTAAAAATTGCGGACTGATGTATGCCAACCCCAAAAAAAATGTTGGATTAATGTATGAACCGCAAAATCTTGGTGTTGTTGTCAAAAACAATGAATTGGATTCTGAAATAGAGAATATTTCTAATGAGGATGAAGTTCTAAAAGAACTATCCAAGTTTACTCCAGAAAATCATCAATTTCTTCAAAAACAATATGTTCATTTAAAAGA
>CAYZQB010000278.1:0-2650 GCA_964480395.1 uncultured Planctomycetia bacterium | reverse complement strand
TTTTGACCTGCAGAGCTGCAAAGAAAATCTCACGGTCGAGTAGAACGGGTCAAAAGATTATAAGTGTGATTCACACCAAATCAGAGGATAATCAGGTTCGTAAGGGAGTTTGTAAGCATCGAGAACATCTTCATATTACAAACGAATTCAGCATTTTCTTTCGGTGGGATCAATACATCTTTTTTAGCCCAAAGCATTATTTCGTTTTTTAAAATTTGACGTAAAGTTTCATGTGAAATACTATCACAAAAGATAATTCAACCGCCTTATCCGCAAGCAATCCACTGCTACAATGGCAAATTTGTTTTCAAAAACCTCAAAACGCCAGTTACTAATCAATAAATCAATCCAGGATTTGCCAAATTTATTCATTTATCCAGATTCCTCCAGAATTGACAACGTTCTTGGTTGTACATTCACCTGTGTTGCAGAGAAACACTACATGTCATACACTTTCTGCAAATTAAACGCAAACTCTTTGACCGAGGTTATCGGAATTCAAAAACTTCACACTCTATAAATTAAATACTAAGATTATGTTTTTTTAATGGATGGTTCTATTTTTCAAAATTATTTGACCTTTAAATTTTTGTAACTCTTTAAACACTTCATCGCTTAACTGATTTATTTTTAGTAAATAAATTTTCATACCTTTCCATTTTGCTAATTCTGATGCACATTCCAACGACAGACTTTCAAGACCATCAAAATAGAATTCATGACCACTCCATTTAGCTAATTCTGATGCTACATCTGCAGACAAGATTTTAAGCCCGTTTAGTTCCAATTCAAAACCGTTTTTCCATTTAGATAACATTGACGCAAGTTCCTTCGATAGACTTTCAAGTCCGTTAAATGACAATACACGACCTTCCAATTTCAAAAGTACTTCAGCGACATATAGTGGTAATGTTTTTAAACCATCAAAATGCAATTCCAATTTACTAGGCTGTGTTTGAAAAATGCAAAAGTAATTTAAAAAACTGTCGATATTTCTGATGTATCCGATTACAAAGGAGGTATCGATATGGGAAGACATGAATTAGCCGATGCACAATGGAACAAAATACGGCATTTGATACCAACAAAAGTGCGAAAAACTCGTGGGCGTCCGCAAAAGAACAACCGACAGGTTATGGACGGTATCATCTGGATTCTTTGTACCGGCTCATCTTGGCGCGATTTACCACAGGAGTATGGCAAATGGCAAACAGTTTTCTTTCGGTATAATGAGTATCGCAAGTCAGGCGTTTTCAGCAAGATTCTACAAGCGCTACAGATAGAATTGAATGCGAACAAAAAAATCGACTGGAATCTTGTTTGTGTCGACGGAACAATTATTAGAGCACACAAATCTGCTGCGGGTGCTGTAAAAAAGGGCATCGCAGCATGAGCATGAAAACCATGCGCTTGGTTACTCTCGCGGAGGTTTCGGCACAAAGCTGCACATAGCTTGTGACGGTGTGGGCAATCCTCTAGCAATCGTTGTTACAGCAGGACAAAGACACGAAAGCATTGTCTTTGAAGAATTGATGGGAAAAGTAAAAATTAAAAACAAAAAAGGGCGTCCGAAACAGAGACCAAAAGCGATTGCTGGTGACAAAGCCTACAGCGTAAGTCGTATCAGAAAATGGTGCAAAAACTTGCGCATTGAAACTGTGATACCTGCAAAATCCAATGAGAATATATTCGCCAGTTGTGATCTAATATTATACAAAAAGAGAAATATTGTGGAAAGATGCATCGGCTGGCTCAAAGAATTTAGACGGATTGCAACGCGTTACGAAAAGTTAGCTCAAAGTTTTTTAGAAATGATTAAACTCGCAATTTCAGTTTTTTTCCTCCGAAAGTATTTTTCAAACACAGCCTAGTACCATCTCTTTGTCTATCCCATTCCCATTGTGCAAAAACTTCAGCAACATCTTTCGTTAGATTTTTCAAGCCGTTGAATTCAAAGATGTGCCCTTTCCATTTAACTAGTTGTTTTGCCACATCTTTCGACAATAAAGTTAGACCATTTAGTTGTAGCTCCAAAAAATTACCAACCCCAGTAAATTTTGCTAATTCTGCTGCAACTTCTGCAGTCAAAGTTACCAAACCGTTTAGATTTAAACTATACCCGGTGTGCCATTTTGCTAATTTTCCTGCACTTTCCTTGGATAATGATTTTAATCCGTTAAGGGATAATGAAATACCTTTCCAGGAAGCTAATCTTGCTGCATCTTCTGGAGTAATTGAAGTAAGACTATTAAATGTCAGCAATATTCCGAAAAAATCATTTTTCATTGAATTTGAATTACTGGTATATTTCTCACAAGTATAAATCTCATTTTTGAATTTCAATAACTCAAAGACAACTTCTGAAGGTAGTTCTTTTAATCCCTTCATACTCAGAGAAAAACCCTGCCATTGAGCCAAGTCAGCAGCAGCTTCAGTTGATATACTTTCCATACCATTTAGTTCTAAAAAACCACCTTTCCACTTTGATAGCTCTATAGCAGCATCCTTTGAAACAGATTTAAGTCCATTTAATGCTAAGGCGCCCTGTACTTTGCTGCCTGATATTGCTGAAGCCAATTCAGTTGACATATCCGATATGCCATTAAGGGAAAGTATGTAACCATCCCATTTCGATAATGCAAGAGCTGAA
>CAYZQB010000277.1:0-2651 GCA_964480395.1 uncultured Planctomycetia bacterium | reverse complement strand
GTGGTGGTGTTGATGCATATGGAAGCGGATATGCAGGCACAGGAGGTGGAGCATCAGATATTAGAAGAGGTACAGATTTAAGCGATAGATTAATCGTTGCTGCTGGCGGTGGTGGTGGTGGATATCAATCAAGACGTGGAGGTTATGGTGGTGGATTAGTCGGTCAGGATGCTCCTGATATTTCACCAAGTTGGCCACAATCCAACGGAAAAGGAGGAACACAAACTGCTGGTGGTGCTGCTGGTTACTACACAGGATATGGTGCTTT
Source organism: uncultured Planctomycetia bacterium (assembly GCA_964480395.1). Taxonomy (GTDB): domain Bacteria; phylum Planctomycetota; class UBA8742; order SKZP01; family CAYZQB01; genus CAYZQB01. Next base: position 2,383 of record CAYZQB010000277.1, on the reverse strand, counting down.
ACCTGGTGTTTTCGGAGTTGGCGGTCGGGGCAAAGGCGATAATGCTGGTGGCGGTGGTGGTGGCGGCGGCTGGTACGGCGGTGGTGGCGGTTGTTTTACAGGCGGTGGTGGTGGATCATGTTATTACGATGCTTCTGGCAACACCAACAAATCAACGGTGCAAGATGTTCAAACCGGTAGTGGAAAAATCACAATCGATTATTAAGCATAAACTTACATTTGATATCAAAACCTGACCTGAGTATTTATCCCGATCTTGTTTCAGAAAACTCAGTAAAACCTATGAATTTTGGTAAATAAACTGAGATTTCGTCTGTAGTTATTTGTTAAAATATAAAGTTTTCTAAACTTAACTAAAAAAACGAGTCTATATTTGTTGATATTTATCATAATAAAGGAGGATTTATGAATCGTTTTTCGATTTTAACGAATATGCTATTTTGTGCATTATTATTTAGTGTTTTAGGATGTTCATCAGAATCGAAAATGCTGAAAGTTTCACCTGCGAAACTCGATTTCGGTGACGTAAATCTTGGTGACACAATTGATATAGAAGTTACTTTGAAAAACAAGTACGGAAAAGATGTAACCATTATGAATATGGATATCATCGGTTCAAGCGATTACATTTTTTCATCCGGCGGAACGGTACCTTTCAATCTAATTAAGAACGATGAGCATAAATTGACAATTACTTTTGCACCAAGTATAACTGGTCAGATAACCGCAATGCTTATTATTACACACGATGCTTCTACTAGAACAAAAGATGTTGATATCAAGGGTGTTGGTGTTCCGGTAGCAAGAATTGAGCTTTCAGATACAGCTTTTGATTTCGGCAGTAAAATCATAAACCGGACACATACACATGATCTGGATATCGAAAACATTGGTACAGCAGATCTCAATATCAGCAATCTGTCATTTGTTGGTGCAAGTTCAACTCTTTACAGCATATCCGCTGGAGGTTCTACACCTATCAACATCACACCTGGTTCAATAATTACGATTACGATTGCATTTGATCCTGTTGTTATCGGTAACTATATTGCTGACCTGGAAATCTACCACAATGCTGTCAACGAAAATTCACCTATAATCTATCCGGTTTCTGGTGATGGAATCGATGTTGATCCTCAGATAACTTTGAGTCAATCCTCACCATGGGATTTCGGAAGTGTTGCAACAACAATGCCTTCAACCCAGATTTGTGAAATCGAGAACACAGGTATCGATCCGCTAACTGTTACTTCTGCAACACTAGCAACCGGAACTGCATTTACGGTCGATTCGCTTAAGGATTCCAACGGCAATGTGATAAATTTCCCACAAACTATTGCTGTCACTGCGAAAATCATGCTATCAGTCAAATTCTCACCAACCTTAAAAACAATGTTTAACGACACTTTGAGCATTGAACATGATGGTACTAATGAAGCAACACCTTTAAATATTTCACTTGCTGGCGAAGGTCGTGACGAAATTTCCAAGACTTTCACATACACTGGTGCTGCAGAGCAATGGACAATACCAGCAGGAGTAACAAGCATTGTTGTCGAATGTTTCGGCGCACAAGGTGGAGAAGCTCAAGGTGGCACAGGACTTTTCGGGAAGGGTGGTATGGCAAAAGCAACAGTTCCTGTAACACCAGCCGATACAGTATCTGTTTACGTTGGTGGCGCAGGCATAACAATTCAAAATTCCCCAACAGGTGGCTGGAACGGCGGTGGAGGAACAGAATGCAGCTATCCCAGCATATTCCCCGGTACTGGTGGTGGTGGTTCAGATATTAGAATTGGTGGCACTGCTCTCACCGACCGGAAAGTTGTTGGTGCTGGTGGTGGTGGCGGTGGTTACACAAGTTACAATGCTAAAGGTGGTGATGGTGGCGGATTAGTCGGTCAAAGCGGTTCTGGCGGTTCTCATTATAACGACGCTACAGGTGGAACGCAAACCGCAGGTGGTGCTGCTGGAAATTACTCCGGTTCAACTTTCGCATCACCAGGCACACTTGGAATAGGTGGTAGAGGTAAGGGGAATTCCGCAGGTGGTGGCGGTGGTGGTGGCGGTTATTATGGCGGTGGTGGAGGACTACTAAACAGTGGTGCTGGTGGTTCAAGCTTCTACGATGCTGCTGGCAATACCGACAAATCCACACAATCCGGCATTCGTTCTGGTAATGGAGAGATCACATTTAAATACTAAGATGTACAAACACTACAAAGTTGCTAATATGCATTTAAAAAAAAGATAGGAGTTAGTACTTCGGTCTTTTAAATAGAGATTTTTAAAACATTTGTTGATAAAATTCAGTTAAACCTGTACTAAAAATAATAATGCTGATAAATAAACATCAGCAATTTCATTATAAATACTCATATTT
>CAYZQB010000276.1:0-2666 GCA_964480395.1 uncultured Planctomycetia bacterium | reverse complement strand
CGTGGACGCCGACGCCGTAGGGGTAGCTGTTGACGGCCTCGCCCAGGCCGCCGTCATTCACGTACCCGCCGTAGTACAGGTAGTACGTGCCGCGCCAATCCTCACGCCAGTAGGCGTTGGGGTCATTGGCGTCCATGCCCCACGGGTCGCCGTACTTCGGCCAGCCGACCATGTTGACGAACGTGCCGGCCTGCGGGTTGGCGAAGAAGTCGCCCCACATCCACGGGTTCGTGGTGGTAAGAGTGACGTCCGGCGCGATGTTGACCGTCCCGAGGCCGTTCGGGTCGTTCTCGATGTGCATGCAGCCGCTGTTGTTCCAGAGGATGTCCACGCCCTCGATGGTGCCGGTGAGGCGCGTGCGGCTGGCCCCGTAGACCGTGAGGACTTCGTTGCCGGCCAGGGCCGGGTTGCCGTGGATGCCGACGATGCTGTTCTCGTTATCGTTGTTCCAGTTGAACAGGCCGCCGGTGGCGCCGTCGAGCGTCAGGTCGCCCGTCCAGATGCAGCCGTCCCAGGAGACGAGTTCGAGCGTGGCGGCGTCGCCGAGGTGGATGTTCGAGAAGTAGCCGACGCCGTTGTTGCCGGTGTCACCGCTGTACGGGCTGCGGCCGACCTGGAGCCAGCCGTGCACGTCCGTGCCACGATCGGTCAGGTTCGGGAGCTCGCCGCGGTACTGGCCGCCGTTATCCGCCAGGATGTTGATACGCGAGGTCATCTCGTTGACGATACGCGGGTTGCCGTCGACGCCGTCGTTCACGCGCAGGACCAGGTCCTGGTACCCGCTGAAGTTGAACGTGCCGCCCGAGAAGCCGCTGCCGTCGGCACCGGCGATCACGCGGATGTGGCTGTCCTCACCGTTGCCCTGGTTGCCCCAGCTGTTGATGATGGCACCGCCGCCGGGATCCGTCTCCGGCGAGAGCGACGCGCCGGGCTCGATGTCCATGAAGGCCCTCTGGAGGTCGAGGGTCAGGTAGTCGCCGATATTGCCGTAGAGGCTGAACTCGAGGTCATCGCCCACGCCGCCTTGGCCCAGCCGCAGGGTGTAGCGCGTGGTGTCCGGGTTGTAGATCGAACTGTAGGACGGGCCGTTATCGCCGCCCCCCCGCCGCTGGATGCGGGCGTTGCCGGCCACGGCCAGGTCCCACCGCATGTTGTGGCGGTCCACGGTGTACATCGTCATGGCCACGTCGGCGCCTTCCTCAATGCGGGCGTTCGGCACGTAGAAGCCGCGGGCGTTGCGGATGTACCCGTCGTCGCCATCATAGTGGGACATCCCTTCGTCCACGTCCATGTAGAAGAGGCTGACGTCGGTGCTGGGGCCTGCCCGGAAGGTGAACTGCTCATTGATGGTCAGGTAGCCGGCTTCGGTGTGGACGAGCTGGTAGTCGGCCCGGCCGCCGTTCTCGAGGACGTGGGCCGTGCCGAGGGTGCCGGCGGCGAGCTGCGCCATCGGCGTGGCCGGCCGCTGCTGCATGTAGAACCGGCCGCCGTTCTTCGTGATGATCTCGCCGTTGATGTCGACGTAGATGTCGCCGCGCTGGTCCCAGCCGTCGCCGAGACGGAACGAGCCGGACTCGATGATGATGTCGCCGGCAATGATGGAGCCCTTGCCCCAGTCATTGTTGGGCGTCACGAGGTCGTCGAGCACGGACCGACCGCTGCGGATGACCACCCAGCCCTCCATCGCCTTCTGGGCCCAGTCGGTCCAGTCGCGGTCGATGGTGCCGCCGTCGCCGGCCGGGTTGCCGGAGGGCAGCCACGGCTCGGTGCCGGGCTGCATGCCGATGTAGAGGGTGGCGCGGCTGTCATCGCTGACGAGCCGGTTGTTGCGAAGGTCGAGCATGAGTTCGAAGCACAGCTCGCGGTCCTCATCCGAGCTGGCTATCGACTTCGCGATGCGGACCGAGTTGACGGTCGGGTTCACGCCGTCGCCGTCCGGGTCGGTCAGGAAGACGCCGCCCGACGGGGCCGGGCCGGTGCCGCCGTTGTTGCCGCTACGGTCGTTGAGCGATTGGCTGCTGTTCCACGGGGTCGTCAGCAGGGCCCCGTCGCCCAGGCGGATCTGGTTCGCTTCCTGGTAGCCCAGCCAGCCGTCGTTGACGATGATGTTGATGCTCTTATCGAGCGGCAGACCGTGCTCGACGTAGCGGAACTCGCCGTACGCGTACATGAAGTACGAGCCGTTCTCGAAGGTGATCGAGGCGCCCGGGTCCTTCGACACCAGGCGATCCCAGGAGTTCGAATACACGTAGCCGTTCTCCAGGATGTTCCACTGGCCCGTGAAGATGTTGTCGTTGAGAACGAGCGAGGCGTACGGCCCGATGTTCATCGTGGAATCGTTGTTCACGGCATTCCGCATGTCGTTGTTCTTGTCGAGGAACATGCCGCCGTTCTCGATGCTCATCGTCCGGCCGCCCGCAATGAGGTTGGACGTCCACTCGAACTCGAGCGTCTCACGGCCCAGGCCGCCGCGGTCGCCCGGGGTCGGCTCGGTGCCCAGACGGCGGAACGTGTCGGCCGTGCCGGCCAGCGGCGAGGCGATCGTCACCTTCATGTCGCCCGTGAGGAGAACTTCGCTGCCGGCGGCCGCGTCGAACGTGGCCGCACCGAAACGCTGGTTACGGCGCACGCCCACCTCGAAGCCGCTCGCGCCGGACGCTTCGCTC
>CAYZQB010000275.1:0-2721 GCA_964480395.1 uncultured Planctomycetia bacterium | reverse complement strand
GTGGTGGTGTTGATGCATATGGAAGCGGATATGCAGGCACAGGAGGTGGAGCATCTGACGTTAGAAGAGGTACAGATTTAAGCGATAGATTAATCGTTGCTGCTGCTGGTGGTGGTGGCGGATGGGAATCAAATGCTTTAAAAGGAGGTTATGGTGGTGGTTTAACCGGTCAAGATGCACCTGATCATAATCCGTATTGGGCAGAAGCGCATGGAAAAGGTGGAACGCAGACTGCTGGTGGTGCTGCTGGATATTATACCAATAATGCTGCTTTACCCGGTGTATTCGGAGTGGGAGGTCGAGGCAAAGGTGATAATGCTGGCGGCGGTGGCGGCGGCGGTGGCTGGTACGGTGGTGGAGGTGGAATTTTCACTGGTGGCGGCGGTGGTTCAAGCTACTATGATGCCTCTGGCAACACTAATAAATCCACAACACCAGATGTACAAACCGGAAACGGTAAAATCACAATCGATTATTAAGCAAAATTAGAATAATATCAATCCACACAAAGTATTTACCTTATGACCACTGAAGCAATCAGAAAAAAACGTAGTGAATGTGGTTTACTGACCTGAGATTTTGATAGAAGTCATACATCACTTTCGTATAATTTTTTGAACATTTCTGTTGAATTGATCTTTATTTAATCAATCGCTATATAAAATTTGGGAGGATTTCATGAAACGTTACTCGGTTTTTACGATTATATTTGTTTTTGCATTATTATTCATGGTTTGTGGATGTTCATCAGATGATAAAACATTGAAAATTACACCTTCAAGTCTAAAATTTGCAGATGTCAACCTTGGTGATGTAGTTACTTTTGATCTTACACTTACAAACAAGTACGGCAAATCCATTTTAATCACATCTATCAGTATTGCAGGTTCAAATGACTTTACTATCACCGCTGGAAACGCTGTCCCAATTAATCTCGACAAAAATGCCATTCACACAGTTACTGTGAAGTTTGAACCTACAACCGGTGGACCGCTGGCAGCAATGCTCTCAATCCTTCATGATGCATCACCAAACCCGAAAGAAGTCAATCTTACAGGCAATGGAATCGCTGTCCCTCGAATTAAACTTTCACCAACTACATATGATTTTGACAAAAAACTGTTTAACCGAACACACACACATGACTTTGAAATCGAGAATATCGGTACTTCTGAACTTAATATCAGCAATTTTGGTTTTACAGGTGCAGGTGCAGGTGCTTACAGTATCTCAGCAGGAAACGCACCGGTTCAAATTCAGCCGGGCTTAAAACATACATTTACAGTTACTTTTGCTCCAACAATTGTTGGCATGTTTGATGCTGATCTTGAAGTATATCATAATGCTGTCAACGGCACACAACCTGCAATTGTGATACTTACAGGTGAAGGTATCGATGTTGATCCGCAAATTACGTTGAACCAATCCTCACCATGGGATTTCGGAAGTGTTGCAACAACAATGCCATCAACCCAGATTTGTGAAATCGAGAACACAGGTATTGATCCGCTAACTGTTACTTCTGCGACTTTAGCAACAGGCACAATATTTTCTGTTGATTCATTGAAGGATTCCAACGGCAACGTTATTAATTTCCCTCAAGTTATCGCAGTAGGCGCGAAAATCATGCTTGCAATCAAATTCGCTCCAACGGCAAACACATCTTTCAACGATACATTAATGCTTGTCCATGATGGCACAAACGAGGTTACTCCATGGGATATTCCACTTACCGGCGAAGGACGTGATGAAGTTTCAAAGACATTCAGTTACACCGGATCTGCCCAGCAATGGACAATCCCAGCTGGAGTAACAGCACTTGTTGTCGAATGTTACGGTGCTGCTGGTGGGGATTCTGGTAACGCTGCATATGGTGGAAAAGGTGGTAAAGCCAGCGCAAAGGTTCCGGTAACACCTAGTGATACTCTTTATGTTTATGTCGGTGGTAAAGGTACTACAATTGCAGTTTCAGCCTCAGGTGGTTGGAACGGCGGTGGCGGAACAAGTTCGGGAACTTCTCAACCTGCAGGCAGTGGCGGTGGTGGAACCGACATTCGTCTTGGTGGTAACACACTAGCGGACAGAAAACTCGTCGCAGGCGCAGGTGCTGGAGGTGGATACACCGGAACTGTTGCAAATGGCGGAAATGGCGGTGGTCTAACCGGAGAAAATGGGCATCAATGGTCATCCTATCCTCCTGGAACAGGCGGTTCACAAACTGCTGGTGGAAAAGGCGGAAGCTATCCATCATCTGGTCAGCCAGACGCAACAAACGGCACACTCGGGGTAGGTGGAAAAGGACAGGGCTGGTCTGGTGGAGGAGGTGGCGGCGGCGGCGGCTACTACGGTGGCGGCGGTGGTTTCATCTCCGGTGGTGGTGGTGGTTCAAGCTACTACGATGCATCTGGTAACTCCAATAAATCAACACAAACCGGTGTTCGTTCTGGTAATGGAGAAGTCACATTTAAATACTAAGCAGCATAATGTACTATAACAATTACATATTATATACAAGACCGGAGTGATTACTTCGGTCTTCTTTAATAAGTTCTGAAAAAAACATTAAAACTTGATTATAAAACAAAGATTTGTCAGTAGTTATCTGTCTTAATCGTAAAATGTCTGAACTTTACAATCGAATCGATCTTTGATTAAATAATACACAATCTATTTTTTTATTGGAGGATTTATGAAACATTTCTCGGTTTTTACGATTATGTT
>CAYZQB010000274.1:0-2732 GCA_964480395.1 uncultured Planctomycetia bacterium | reverse complement strand
AACGACCCGATTGACCAGCGCGAACGGTTCGAAGCACAGATGAAGCTGAGGGATGAAGGCGACGACGAAGCACAAATGTTGGACGAGAATTTTATTGACGCGCTTGAGATTGGCATGCCACCGACGAGCGGTTTCGGCGTGGGCATCGACCGCCTGCTCATGATGCTGACAAATCAGTCCTCAATCCGCGAAGTCGTCCTTTTCCCAACCATGCGCCCCGACACCGACTCAGAATCTGACACAATTGATAAACAACTCGACACAGACAATTCCGAAAATAAATAATGTTTTTTATTTTGGATGGATAATATATAAAATAATATAAATTATAAATTGAATGGTATAATTTAAATGTTATAAATAATATAATATTTATTTTGTTTTAAATTTATCATGTTATACTTTTTATAAACATAAAGAAAAAATACATGGTTACTCATCAACTTCTGACAATTGGATATGAGGGAAAAAGAATCGATGAATTTGTTGATGCGTTGAAGAAAAACCATGTTGAAAAACTAATAGATGTTAGAGAGATGCCTTTATCGAGAAAACCTGGATTTTCAAAAACTAAGTTAAAAATGAAGCTTGACGAAAACAATATTCAATACATACATTATAAAACTCTTGGGTGTCCAAAACCAATCCGGCACAAATTACAGGAAGATTGGGATTATAAATATTTCACGAAGGCTTATTCTGAGTATTTAAATGAAAATTTAAAATCAATTGAAGAACTTAAAGAAGAAATTTACAATAGTATTTCTTGTTTAATGTGTTTTGAAAAGCAGCATGATAAATGTCACCGTTCGATTATCGTACAAAGTATATTAAACGATAAAGAATTAAATCTAAAGATTCACAATATATAAAGCATGTTTGAAAAAAAGAAAATTCTGGTCATCGTTAAGGCATATCCCGTTCCGAGTGCAAAATACATTGAATCAGTATGTTGTGCTGGTGTTGATCTATCGGATAATTCGTGGATTCGATTGTATCCCATTCCATTTAGATATTTATCTGAAGATCAACAGTTTAAGAAATATAGCATTATCGAAGTTGAATGTATAAAATCAACAAAAGATAAAAGACATGAAAGTTATCGAATAAAAGATAATTCTATTAATGTTATTGAAACAATTGGTACAGAAAAAGGAACTTGGAAAAAAAGAAAAGATATTATTTTAGAAATTCCGAAAATGACAATGTGTGAAGTGCTAGAAAAAAGTAAACAAAAGCAATTATCATTAGGTTTAATTAAACCATTTGACATTCAATTCAGTTCAGAAATTAGATACACAAAAGAAGAAGTTAAATCCAAAATTCATAAACAACCAAGACTGTTTGATGATTTGCTTCCAGAAATTGAGAATATTCCATATCATTTTTATTATACATTTAAATGTAATGATGATTGTGATGGACATAAATTACCAATAATTGATTGGGAAATTGGACAAGCTTATCGAAGCTGGAAGAGATCGTATCCCAATAATTATCTTCAGAAAATCGAACAAAAATGGATGCAAATTGCTGATAATAGTAAAAAGGATGTGTTTTTTTATGTTGGGAATATGCAGCGATTTCCGGAACAATTTATGATTCTTGGAGTATTTTACCCACCTTTATCTTAAACCTTATTTTTACATGCAGCCGTGGGTTTTGGGTTCGGGTTTGTTGGCGAAGATGGCTTCGACTTTGTCGGATAATTCCTCGGTGTAATCGATTTCGATGGCTTTGATGTTGTCCAAAAGCTGGCTGTCCTTCGAAACACCCACAATCGCTGATGCTACATTCTGCTTCCGCAATGTAAACGCAAGTGCAAGCTGGGACGTACTCACGCCAATCTCCAGCGCCAGCTTCTCCAGCTCACGAACCTTGTTCAGATTCTCCTCGGTCATCCGGTCGTGCATAAATGTGTTAATCTGGTCATTGGCAAACCGTGAATCCTTCGGCACTTCCTTGTTGTATTTGCCCGTGAGGATGCCCTGCTCCAAAGGCGAGAATACAATCTGGCTCAAACCAAGGCGTTCGCAGGTCGGCATGACTTCTTTCTCGATTTTGCGGTAAAACAACGAATAATGCGGTTGATTCGACACCGGCGGCTGACAATTCATGAGTTTCGCGAGATAGACCGCTTCCGTAATTTGTGCTGCTGTCCAACAACTCACCCCCCAATACAATATTTTCCCCTGCTTAATAAGCATATCCATTGTACTCACGGTTTCTTCGATTGGCGTTTTGTTATAGAAATCCGGTCGATGGCACTGATAAATATCAAGATAATCCGTTCCCAGACGCGAAAGTGTTTTATCAATTGATTCAGACAGATGCTTGCGCGAAAGTCCCCGATTGTTTTTATCATCGACGGTCATAGGGAAAAACGCTTTGCTCGCAATAACAAGTGAATGTCGCGGGAAGTCGGCAATCACTTTACCCAGAGACGTTTCCGCTTCGCCAATATTGTAAATATCTGCGGTGTCAATAAAATTAATGCCGTTTTCAACCGCAGTATACACACATTTCCTTGTTTCATCATCAGCAACCGACTTCCCAAAAGTAAGCCAAGAGCCAAGAGCGATGCGCGAAACCTTCAACCCAGTACGTCCTAAATTCGCATATTCCATAGTAATCCCTTAATTTAAATTAATTTAGAATGATTATAAGGATTATAGCGAAATTGAAAGAAACTTTAAGCTTTTAAATAATTTTAATATGCGAAAAAGCTGAAA
>CAYZQB010000273.1:0-2869 GCA_964480395.1 uncultured Planctomycetia bacterium | reverse complement strand
CAATACCTGTGTTCTCGATTTCGCAAATTTGTGTTGATGGCATTGTCGTTGCAACACTACCGAAATCCCAAGGTGAGGATTGACTCAACGTTATCTGCGGGTCAACATCGATTGCCTCACCTGTAACGGTTATAATTGAAGGTTGTGTGCTGTTGACTGCATTATGATGCACTTCAAGATCAGAATCGTAAACACCCACAACAGTTGGTGCAAAGCTAATCGTAAATGTATGTTTTTGAGCAGGTTGAATTTGAACCGGTGCGTTTCCTGCTGAAATACTGTAAGCACTTGCACCTGCACCTGTAAAATTAAAATTGTTGATATTAAGAACAGATGTACCGATATTCTCGATTTCAAAGTCATGTGTGTGTGTACGGTTAATAAGTTTTTTGTCAAAATCATATGTAGTTGGTGAAAGTTTAATTCGAGGAACGGGAATACCGTTACCTGTAAGATTGACTTCCTTCGGTTTTGTCGATGCATCATGAAGGATTGAGAGCATTGCTGCCAGCGGTCCACCGGTTGTAGGTTCAAACTTCACAGTAACTGTGTGAATGGCATTTTTGTCGAGATTAATTGGGACAGCGTTTCCAGCGGTGATAGTAAAGTCATTTGAACCTGCAATACTAATTGCAGTGATGATAATGAGTTTGCCGTACTTGTTTGTGAGTGTAAGATCAAAAGTAACTACATCACCAAGGTTGACATCAGCAAATTTTATACTTGAAGGTGAAATTTTCAATGTTTTTTCATCAGATGAACATCCAAAAACCAGAATGATAATACTAAACATTATCGTAAAAACCGAGAAACGTTTCATAAATCCTCCTTTACATGAAAAATATCAATAAATCTAAGGTTGATTTGCCTACAAAGTTCAAAAATTCTTTTGTAATAACAAATATTATAAGGGTGAAATCTCAGTACATGATATTAGATATCATAATTCATAAAATTTTAAACTAATAAAAAGACAGAACAGATTTTAAATCCCTTCTGGACTTAACAAACAAATGTGAAAAAAGGACAGATTCGCAATGAATCTGTCTATACATGTTTTCAGTCGACTAATATATGATTTTGACTTCACCGTTGCCAGTTCTAGTACCCGCTGTATTTGATTGATTCGTGCCAGTATTTTTTGAACCACCAGAACCTCCACCTGCTGTACTCCAACCACTATCCATGGCACAACCACCACCGCCGCTGTAACCACCACCAGCACCACCAGCATAAGTCGTACTTCCGCTGCCTTTACCTTTAATTGCTCCACCTACTGTGCCTGAGGCATTTCCTCCGGCAGATAACCATCCACCACCGCCGCCGGTTCCCCAACCCCCAGGTCCACCTTGACCACCGTTTCCACCAGTTCCAGCATCTCCACCAACATACATGGAGTTACTTTGATATGATTTTGTACCATTTTCTGTGATTACCGCATCCAGACCATTTTGGTACGAACCTCCACCTCCAGCACCTGCCATAATGTAAAGGGTTGCACCGCTTGCAACGTATGAAGCTTCTCCACCAGATGCGGAAGATCCCATACCTCCTGCGCAGATTTCCAACGTATCTCCTGGTGTTATAACACATGTACCTTTCATTCGAGCACCCTTACCACCTGAACCACCTGCACCTTGTGAACCCCATACTTCTGCAATCATAACACTAACACCTGCTGGGACAGTCCAGTTTTCAGGAGCTCCAGAATATGTGAATGTTTTAGTAATTTCGTCGCGACCTTCTCCAGCAAGTGCTACATCAAGCGGTGAAACTTCGTTTGTACCATCATGAACAAGAGTTAATGTGTCGTTGTACGTTGTGTTTGCAGATGGTGAGAATTTTATCGCTAGCATGATTTTCGCTGCGACTGCGATAATCTGTGGGAAATTAATGACATTTCCGTTAGAATCCTTCAATGAATCAATAGTAATTGTTGTTCCGGTTGCCAATGTAGCGGAAGTAACGGTCAATGGGTCAATGCCTGTGTTCTCGATTTCGCAAATCTGAGTTGAAGGTATTGTCTTCGCTACGCTACCGAGATCCCAGGGTGAAGTTCGGCTCAACGTAATCTGAGGATCAACATCAATCGCTTCACCAGTAACAGGATAAATTAGTGGAGAATTTTCGTTAACTCCATTGTGATAAATCTCAAGATCGGCAATATAATTTCCTATTATTGGTGTTTCGAACGTAATTGTTATCGCGGTTTTAGTTCCCGGTATAATTGTTATCGGTGCTGCTGTTGACTTGAAAGCTGTAGCTCCCATACCAGTAAAATTAAGCCCATTAATACTAAGGTCGGCAGTTCCGATATTCTCAATATCAAAGTCATGGGTGTGAGTGCGGTTTATCAGTCTTTTATCAAAATCAAAAGAATTTTCTGACAACACAATTCTTGCAACCGCTTCACCCATACCCGTTAAATCCACCTCTTTTGGTTTTGCAGAAGCATCGTGAGTAATCGAAAGAAGTCCGACAATTGGACCCGCAACTGTAGGTGCAAACTCAATTGATAGTGTGTGTTCAGCGTTGTTGTCGAGATTAATCGGTATGCTTCCACCTGCTGTGATAGTGTAATCATTTGTGCCGGAAATCGAGATGTTCGAGATTAAAATCAGTTTGCCGTATTTGTTTTTAAGCACAATATCGATTGAGTACGTGTCACCAATATAAACACTGCCAAAATCAAGTTTACTAGGTGTGAGTTTTAAGGTTTTCGTCTCTGAAGTACAACCCAAGAAAACCGCAACTGTAACAAACAGCAAGCAAAAAACCGTTAATTTAGATCTGTTATAAAACATAAAACCTCCAAAAGCATTGTATAAAAATATTCACTTGAATAATAATAATATTATAACGATTAAAA
>CAYZQB010000272.1:2411-2877 GCA_964480395.1 uncultured Planctomycetia bacterium | reverse complement strand
TGAGACTATGCTTGGTGATACTGCAATTGCAGTACATCCAGAAGATGAGCGATATAAAGATATTATCGGTAAAACCGTGATTTTGCCTTTGATGAATCGCGAAATTCCAATTATTGCCGATGCAATTCTGGCGGACAAGGAAAAAGGAACCGGTGCAGTCAAAGTTACTCCTGCGCACGACCCGAACGATTATGCATGCGGAATGCGCAATAACCTCGAACAGATAAACATTCTCAACGAAGATGGAACGCTTAACGAATATGCAGGGAAGTATCAAGGTTTGTTTGCAGCAACGGAAGGACGCAAAACCGTCGTTAAAGACCTGAAAGAACAAGGTTTCTTGGAAAAAATCGAAGACCATACACATTCTGTTGCACATTGTTACAGAAGCGACGATGTTGTCGAGCCATATCTATCAAATCAGTGGTTCGTCAAGATGGAGCCGTTGGTGAAGCATGCAAAGCAG
>CAYZQB010000272.1:0-2401 GCA_964480395.1 uncultured Planctomycetia bacterium | reverse complement strand
GTTATGTCAAGATCAGGCAGGCCTACAATGGTCATGCAAAGCAGGTTGCCAATGACGATAAAGTAAAATTTCATCCGAAAAGCAGGAAAAAAGTGTATTTGGACTGGCTCGATTCCACTCCTGACTGGTGCATAAGCCGGCAGCTCTGGTGGGGACATCGAATGCCGATTTGGTATTGCAGGGATTGCAGCAAAAGCATCGAACTCAATGAAGATGGTGAACTCGCGTACATTCCCGACGATGTTGAGCCGATTTTACCGTCAATTCCTGACGTTGAAAGCAAGCCGACAAAATGCCCAAAATGCAGCGGAAGCAACCTGATTCAAGACCCGAACGTTCTTGATACCTGGTTTTCATCCCAGCTTTGGCCTATTTCAACCTTTGGCTGGCCTAGGACGACAAAAGACCTCGAATATTATTACCCCACCAATGTTTTATCGACAGCCCGTGATATTATCGCACTTTGGGTTGCGCGAATGATAATGATGGGGATGAAATTCATTGGCGAAGTGCCGTTTCATGATGTTTTCATTCACAGCACGATTTTGGACGATTTTGGCGACATTATGTCGAAATCGCGCGGCAACGGCATTGACCCGGTGAAGGCGATTGAGGGTGGCGAGGACGAGATTCATGGAAAATACGACCTCGGTACAGGCAAAAACATGATTCCTAAGGACAGGATAGAAATTTACCCGGTTTATGGAACGGATGCGCTCAGGTTTTCGATTATGTCGATGACAACCGAAGGACAGGATATCCGCCTACGAATTGACCGAAAACTAATCGATCAAATTGAAACACCAAAGAGAAGCAAAGTGGGTCAGGCATCCTTGCCTGACAAAAAATATGAGAAAATCTCATCTTTCACATTTCATAAGAGAAACTTACCCCACTTTGAAGAACCTGGTAGAACATATTTTATTACATTTAGAACTAAAAATGTTGATTTGAATGATAAAGATAAGGAAATTATTTTTAATAGCATAATTTTCCATAACAAGAAAAAATATGAACTATATTCTGCAGTTGTTATGAAAGACCATGTACATTTGATTTTGCAACCTTTAGAAGATAATCAGAAATATTATTCTTTGTCAGAGATAATGCATAGTATAAAAAGTTATTCCGCAAGCAAAATGAATGAATTACATGGAACAAAAGGGGTTATTTGGTTAGATGAATACTTCGACAGAATTTTAAGAAATGAGAAAGAATTTGTTGAGAAATGTGAATACATTGTGAGAAATCCTCTTAAAGCTGAGTTAACTGAAATTCCTGAAAATTATACATGGTTGTTCATTAAAGGTTGGTTAGAAGATAGAAATCACACAGGCAAAGATGCCTGTGCCACTGAAACACCCATTAAAAATCACACAGGCAAGGATGCCTGTGCCACCAGTATTAATAAATATGAAGTTTTTATACCCAAGCTGGAAGAGGGCAAACGGTTTATGAATAAAATCTGGCAGGTGAGTACTGGTGTCGTGCTTCGGCAATGTGCTGGTTACAAACCAATGACCGGATTGTCGCCGTTCGTTGAAGACCGTTATATGCTTCATCGCCTGCATGAAGGTACAATCAGGATTAAAAATGCACTCGATAAATACAGGATTTCTGAAGCATGCGAGGAAATTTACTCGTTATTCTGGGACGATTTCTGCTCATTTTATGTTGAGGTGATTAAGCCGCGACTCTGGCTAGACGACGACACTGATGCAAAATCATGGGCACAATCGACACTGGTGAATGCGCTTGACATGCTGCTTCGGCTCATGCACCCGATTATCCCTTACATTACCGAGGAAATCTGGCAGAAACTCAAAAAGATTCAGGAAGATTCTGGAATTACCGGACTGCCTGCAGCCTGCATCATCGCTGATTATCCTGACCCTGAGAAAATAAAAGCAGATGCAAAAGCAAAAGAAGTTGTATCGACGATGCGCAAGATAATCTTCGAAATTAACCGGATTCGCTCGCTTCAAGAGGGTGTTACAGAACAAACGAAGATTCCGATGCTGATTCTGACAGGCGAGGACAGCGAGAAGATTGCGTCGTTGAATCCGCTTTTTGCCGGCTTAAAAAAGATATGCAAAATCGAGGAAATCTCGGCGAGTGCAGGACTTGAAAAACCTGCAAAATCTGCTGCCACAATGGTTGACGGGATTGAAGTGATAATACCGCTTGAAGGTTTGATTGATTTTACAGCGGAGAAAGAACGACTTTGCAAGGAAATTGAGAATTTAACTCAGTTTTGTGAGAGGATTGAGATAAAACTCAGCAACGAGAATTACCTGAAAAAAGCACCTGCAAACCTCGTCGAAAAAGACAAAATGACACTTGCTGAAACACAGGAAAAAATCAGCAAACTCAACGATAACCTAAAATCGCTTGATTAATC
>CAYZQB010000271.1:0-2965 GCA_964480395.1 uncultured Planctomycetia bacterium | reverse complement strand
GTAAACATGCTTTCTTTTTAACTCTTGAGTCCTATTGTCAATGCTGTGAGAAAAAGCAGGCTTGCCTGTGCAGACTTTCTGCTTTAAGTTTACATCACTGTCAATAGGGCATGTAAACATGCTTTCTTTTTAACTCTTGAGTCCTATTGTCAATGCTGTGAGAAAAAGCAGGTTTACCTGCAGTGAATTAAAAAAAGGGGGCATGATTTGCCCCTTTTTCATTAAATAATTTTTTTGGATTCAATTTCCAGTCATCTTACCAGCTTTCGTTGTTATCCTCATCCGCCTCTTCTTCGATATCTTCGTCTTCGTCATAGTCTTCGTCATCGTCTTCTGTGGCATCGCTGTCCTCGTAATCGACAATTTCTTCTACATCATCAAAAAATTCCGTATCACCGGCGAAAGCTTTCTCAGCGTCGAAAATTTCGACATTATCACCGATAATTTCTTCAACGCGAGAAATTTCAGTTGGTCCGTCGTATTCCTCATCGACAATTATGTCCTTGTCTGTTTCATCATCAGATGTTTCCTCGATTTCATAGTCATCGATTGCTTCATCATCGTAAGATTTAATGTTTGTATCATTATCTTCATCAGCAAAATCGTGCACAACATATTCTGTTGCATCTTCGAAACCATCGTCTTCATTTTCGAAACTTGGTGTACCGAAATCTTCGGGTAAATCTGTTTCCTCAGAGTCTGTAGCAATGTTTGGAACTTCAAAAATCTCAGATTCGTATACTTCAGCTTCTTCGATTTCCATTTCGTCTTCAGGAATATCGATATCCGCATCTGCAACACCCATATCCTGCGTTATTTCCGACTCCATATACTCGTCTGGAATATCTGATTCTGTGAAATCGTCAAGTGTTTTCGAGCTTTCGTATTGTTCAGCAATTACTGGCATTTCAACGTCGTCAGAAATTTCCGATTCAGGTCTGGAAAAAGGTTCAGAATATTCGCTGTCGGTAAACTCAACTATTTCAGAATCTTCCGAAGTTTCCTCATCGACAACATCCGAAATCTCCTGTTCATCCATAGCCTGTGTAAATACATTATCAATTTCGGATTCCGGTCTTGTGAAAGGTTCAGAATATTCGCTGTCAGTGAATTCAACTATTTCTGCATCGTCAGCAATATCGCTGTCTTCTTCTTGAGTTTTCTCGAACTCCTGACCGAATCCAGTATCTTCATCGTCATCTACATCATCAATTGTATATTCATCTTCAATCAATTCTTTGTCCAACGCTTCACTGACATCCGTCTCAGTTTCTTCAACATCAGACATCGTCTCAGTACCTTGATAATATTCATCAACGTCTTCATCATATTCTTCATATTCCTCGGAAATCTCAGGCACTTCAAAATCTTCATCTATATCAATTGCTTCCTCGTTATTAACTTCAGGCATTGACAGTTCTTCTTCAGACATAATCTGCGGAGAAAAACCTTGAGCAAATGCATCGTCAGGTGAAATCAACACATCACCGATTCTTGTCGCTTCAGCATCACCAATATCATATGCATCTTCGTTATCATCGTCATAATCATCTGTCCCAGCGACTTGATAAGCAGAATCCCCGCCAAATTTAATTCCACCTTCAATCTCGTTATCAAATTCATCTACCCCCTTCATTTCAACGGTTTGTTCAAAACCTTCATGCATTAATTTAATTCTGCCACTTTTATCTTCATCAAAATCTTTGGCTTCAACAAAAACCTCTTCATCTTCAGCAGTTTCCAATTTATCACCGGGTTCTTCATATGAAGACACACTGCCAGTCCAGGGTTCAAGCTCATCCTCTTCTTCATATGCTGCTTCTTCTTCCGTCGCCTGAATATCATAATCTTCAGTTATTGCATCAACATCACGCTCATATTCTTCGGATGCAGTATCAACATCATAAATTTCACTTTCCGACTCAGCGATTTCAATGTGATATGATTCTTCATCTTCAAGTTGAGTTTTAATAAGCTCAGCATGGGAATCTTCGACAATTGTTTCTGGAACATAATCCGTAGTCATTGGTTCAGCATCAAGCCATGATTTTTCTTTTTCTAATTCTGCAACCTCGGTATCTCTTAGACTTTTTTCGAATTCAAGTTTTGCTTCTTCCATGGTTTTTTCAGCATCGTACAATTCACTGCCAAATTCATACGAAATCCCTTTATATTTCAAGAAAACCGTCAGTTGTTTCAAAATGCTTTTCACCGCGAAATAATGTGCAAAATAATTGAGAATACCGATTAATGCGGTAACCAGCAAAACTGATACTAAAAATATGGCAGAATTATTAGCGATTGGCTTCAAAAAACCAATGAAATCCTTGAAAAACCAAAGCGAAAGAGCAAGCCCGAGAACAGCGATAGGTGCGGACAACCAATATTTACTTAATTTGCCGGAAATCACCGTATTACTTGTTGTTCCGTTGGCTCTGTCCCATTGCAATGTGCCGACCCAATATCCTAATCCACGAATCGCCAAGGTCTTTTTCTCAGGCACAACAAAATTTGTCTCGTCAATCTCAAGACTTTGATATTCTTTGTTATGCTGAATCTGCTTTTTGATGAGAGTCATTCTTTTGTCTTGCATACCCCACTCATCGATATCAGATATTCTGAACATTCGATGATATCTGTGCGAAAAAAGATCATTCCAGTCGCTGCATTTAGTATTGGGAAGATTGAGTTTGAAATCCATATTTTATCCTTAAAGCAATTTTATTTCTGAAAAGACATAAATAAATTATCGCAGTTTATTCAAAAATTTCAATGTTTTCTTACATCATCAATATCGGTAATTTAATTCCAAAAGCTTATTGCAAACTTAATTACAATTTCTTCTAATGCTTATTATCGAAATCAGAGTACATTTTATTTAGACAAAATATTTCTTTTGTCAGTTTATTCAGCAGACTTTCTGCTTTAAGTTTACATCACTGTCAATAGGGCATGTAACTCTTGA
>CAYZQB010000270.1:0-3004 GCA_964480395.1 uncultured Planctomycetia bacterium | reverse complement strand
CTTGAGATTAAAGGGCTAAGGTCACAGCTTTTAAGCGATGCTTCCGGCGTACAGAATGAGGTTGACGAGTTTGAACAAACTAAAATTGAGCTTGAACAGAAGATGAACGCGCTGAAAGACCGTGAAAAGTCCAGTAATGATGAATTAACAAGCAAACAGAACGAAAACAAGGAACTCAACGACACATGGGTTAGCACCTCGCGCAGCAAAAACGAGCTTCACAATCAGATTGTTGAGATTGAAAGTGATATTAAAGCTGTCAGTCAAAGAGTCGCAAATGCAGACAGAGTCATCACTGAACGGAAATCTAAGGTCGATTTTCTAAATGGGCAATTGAGAAATATCGAAGAGGAAATTACCGCGCTGAATACCGAAATTTCAAAGCGAAAACAAGACTTCGATGCCACTAACAAGAAATTGCACGAAATTGAAACACAACAGGATGGTGTTGAGAAGATAATTGATTCACGAAGGATGGAGTTGTCAGCAAAAAAATCCAAACTTGAAACACTTGAAAAATTTCTCTCTGATAAAAGTGGAACTTCGACAGGAAACAAAGCAATTACGGAAGACATTGAGTTGATGACAAGATTTAAAGTTGTAGGCGAACTCAGCGATATATTTACTGTAAAATCAAATTATGCACCTGTTATTGAGACTTTACTCGGTGATTTCTCCGATTCTCTAATTGTAAAAACGCAAAGTGCTGCCTTTGATGCACTCGATTATCTTGGGAAACATGGTTTTGGAGGAGTTCAGCTCATTGTTGAGGAAATGCTTCAGAAAAATACTGAAATTTACGATGCTGACGAGTCAGAATTCATTGAAGGCGTAGCTTTTGATTTTGTGAAAATAAAAAATAAAAAACATGAAAAAATTCTTGAGGCATTACTCGGTAAAACCATTGTTGTATCTGACATAAACGCAGCGAAGGAATTAATTGGAAAAATCCCTGAAGATATCGGCATTATCACGATGAATCGTGAATTTCTGCGCATGCCCGCCTTTTTCTCAGGAAGACCTGAAGAAACCGGAATCATCACCATCAAGGCACAAATTGATTTGTTGAAAACGGAGATAAGTGCAGATGAAAAAGAAATCGAACATCTGCAAGTTAAACAAGCTGAGCTTGAAAAATCCATTGATGTCATTCAAGAATCAAGCCAAGAACTGACTCAAAAACTTAAAGACCTTGAAAACCAGGTCGCAGGCAGAACTTCCGCTGCTGAAAGCCACCGTAATCAAACAGCGGACATCGAAAAAGATATTGAAGTTTTTAGCAGGGAGAAAGCGGACAGTGAAAAAGAATTATTACAGCTTGCTAATGATGTGAAATCAAAGAAATCCGAAGAAGCAGAGATTAACAAAAAGCTTGCCACGCTTGATGATACAAAGGATGAAATCGAGAGCAATCTTGTCAAAATGAGTCGCAGAATGTCAAAACTTCGCGATGAAATTAACGATCTCAAAATCGATCTAGCTGAGATTTCAGGTGAATATAAAAACCGCAAAGCATTAATCGCAAATATTGAGGATAAGCTCAATTTATATGAAACAGAAGATGAAGACCTGCAATTAAAAATCAAGGAATACAAAATCCTGAAGGAAACTGCAATTAAGGAAATTGAATCATCCGATTCGTTTGTCGCAGCAGCGAAAGAAGAAATCGATTCGTTAAAACAAGATACTGACGCACTCACTGACAAGAAAGACAGCATAGAGAATGAATTTCAGAGCGTTCGAGCAGATTTCGACAAACATCAAAATGAATCTCAATCCATGCAGAATAAGCTCACCGAAATGAAGGTTAAAAACGATACCTCATTTGAACGTCTGCAAGAGTTAAAATCTACCTCCGAAAGTGAGTTAAACATTGACCTTGAGGAAGTTACGAGAACTTATGTTGCTGAAATCCCGCCGATAAACGAAATTGAAGACGAAATTAAATCGATTGAAGATAACATCCGCAAACTCGGGAATATCAACCAGGAAGCAATCGATGAACTTGAAGATTTAACGAAAAAGAACGATTTCCTCGGTAATCAGGAGCATGACCTTCTTGACGCCAGAAACAAACTCCGAGATGTACTCGTTGCGCTTGAGACAAAATCGCAGGAACTTTTCATTGAAACGTTTGATTCTGTACGCGAAAACTTCAACAAACTTTTCCGCAAGCTTTTTGACGGTGGTTCCGCGGAAGTTTTCCTTGAGGACCCGAATGATATTCTAAATTCTGGCATCGAGATTCGTACAACGCTGCCGGGTACAAAACCCATGATGCTATCGCTTCTCTCAGGCGGAGAGCGTGCAATGACCGCAATTGCGCTGTTATTTTCGATTTTTCTGTCCAAACCCTCGCCGTTCTGTATCCTTGATGAAGTTGATGCGCCGCTGGATGAAGCAAACGTCAATCGATACTGTGCGATGCTAAAAGAATTTAGTGAGACGACGCAGTTTCTGACGGTTACGCATTCGCGGATTTCGATGGCAAATACTGAAATTCTTTATGGAATTACTATGCCGAGAGCTGGTATCAGCACGAAAATCGCAATTGAGCTTGAGCACATCACCGACATCATCGACGAAGACGAACTCGCCGACTAATTTTTTATATTTTTAACCACTTTCAAACTTGCGATTATTGCTGAATTTACTTCATAGTTAAATGGTAGTTCATATTCTTCACAATGTAATACTTGAATAAATAGTGAGAGTAATTCAATTGAGAAATTTCGTTCATATGTAAAATCTCTGCTACGCTTTCTAAGTTCTTTGTAAAATATTTGATGAAATTTCTCACCTTTATCTTTAATGTCTTCATACATATCAATCCAAGTACTGAGTTTTTTTACACCACTACTTTTTAATAAATCAACAAAAGAAATAACACTTGAATTATAAAAGGAATTTGCACTTCTGAAGTTAGTTAACATACTAGACCATATATCATGTATACCATAATAATTAATCCATGCATTCATAACATCATCTTCTATTTCCATAT
>CAYZQB010000269.1:0-3021 GCA_964480395.1 uncultured Planctomycetia bacterium | reverse complement strand
TCGATTTGGTCAACGGATGGCACTGCTGCACCCGGTCTGAAAAGCACCTTGAATCTGACATGTCTGGATGCTGGCAGAGAACTTAAGTCATCAACCCACGTCGTATATGTTAACGGGTCAGGACTGCCTGCACCATTGTCATCAGCACCTTGAAACCGCACAACAACCTGATTCAAATTTGTTCCCGTAACAACCGCATTCTGCCAAGTGGGACTATCTTTTGTAGAATCAAAAAATTTCGACTGCCCAACCAAACCCGCATTTATGCTGAGATTGCCCTGAGAAGATGTGCCAGTCATCAAGTTTCGTGTACCACCAAGCGGATAATTACTCTTGGTTGACATCACAATCCCACCGACGTTATTTTTCACTGCTTCTAGTCTGATTCTGCCAAAAGCTCCCCATCCACCTTGAAATGCAATTGCTTCGCCTTTGTTGTATTGGAAACCACCGCTGCTGCAGCCTGTTGTTGCACCGCCATTACTACCACGAGCACTCAATCTGCCTGTAATTATTAATGTATCACCTTGTATAAGTATTGCACCACCAGAGCCACCAGCACCGGGACCACCACAACCAAGATTGCCAATGTAAGCACCACCGCCATCCGATATAATTTCACCTGAAATATTTACGGAAGTTGCAGCCTGCAAACGAATTGCACCACCACCTGCTGCACCAGCACCAGTAATACCGCCACCACCGCCTGAACCTGCGACAAGCGGGTTTAAGTCTGGATTGCCATACATAATACCGCCTGGAGCTCGTCCATAATATCCACCTTTTTGACCAACTTCGCCGAATCCACCACCACCGCCGCTTGAATAACTTGAGCCTGAAGTTCCACCCCCGCCTGTACCGGAACCAGCTGCTCTAACAGCACCACCGTTAGCTCCTCCTGCTACACCAACGCCAATAGCAGTTGTACTTGCTGCATTTCCCCCTGAAATATCGATTTTACCAGCAATGGTTATGCTTCCTGTTGAATAAATTTCCAACGGATTTGTGCCTGAAGCTGAAACTGTTACACCAACTGGAATATTCACTGATGTGTAGTTGAACGGGCTGTTTGCAGTATCAAGTGTAATATTGCCGGTAGGATTAAAGACACCATCTGCTCCTGTTCCACCTGCAAACGGACTTGGAACTATTGCTGCAGATGGTTTCGGATAAATTGACCCACCAATACCTTCAATAATGTTGTCAGAATCTTCCAATCTGACCCGACCGGGGGAACCAAATCCACCGCGAGAGTGTTTATTCGCTTGACTGGCACCGCTCCATGCACCACCACCTTGTACGGAAATTACACCACCTGTGAATTTTATATCCATTGCTGAAATTAGCTTAATCGCACCGCCGGAACCTCCACCACCGCCCTGATATTCGCTGCTATTGTTATTTCCTGGGTTTCCACCACCCCAGCCACCATTGGCAGTGATTAATCCGCTTATTTCTATATCATCAGCAGCGATTAGGGATAATGCACCGCCACCACCACCGCCACCAGCATGAGCTCCTCCTGCTCCGCCTGAACCACCTTCTAAAACCGTAAGTTCAGCAGTTCCATACGCTATTCCGCCATTTCCACCTTTTGTTCCGATTTGTCCCTGTACTGCATATCCAGCACCACCGCCAGTTGAGCTGAACATTCCACCACCTGTTCCACTACCATTTTGACTCGTATTTCCACCTGAACCACCACCTGGACCGCCAGCACCAGCAACACCGTTTGGCGCATCAGTAGCATCTTTGCCGTCAAGATTAAATTCACCTTCGATTTTCACATTGCCACTACAGAAAATTTCAAGTGCATTTGTTCCTGTAACTGTTATTTTCACGCCTTGAGGGATGTTTATTGAAGTGTAATTGTATGGACCACCATTAGCGTCGAGATTTGCATTTGACGTTGGGTTATATACGCCATCTGCACCTGTTCCGAACGAATTTAAACCAGTGGGTGTGAGTTCACCAGGGGTTGTTGTTCCCCATTCCGCAGTTGTCGCTGCTAAATCTGCCATTGTTGTTGTATCAAAGGTTTCAACCAGAAGAACGTTGCCTGTGCCGGTTAATTCAGCAGTTATAGGCGAAAACACGCTGTCTGTCGTAAGGACTGTCAACTCTGCTGTTTTCAAGCCATGCGACATAGGTGCAAACTCTACTGTAATCTGCTGCATCCCGCCATTGGCAGGTAATGTTCCAGGAGAGCCCGAAGTTACGGTGAAATAATTCGCATTTGTGCCTGTTGTATCAATCGAATTCACAGTAATTGGACGATGTGTGTTATTTACGAGTGTAAAATCTTTTGTTGTGCTTTGAAATGCATCGACAAGCCCAAAATCCTGGGTTCTGGGTTGAATCTCAGCGATTAGACCATAGCCGGTCAAGGTGCAGGTAATCACTTTTGTACCAACAAACGATGTTTCGATTACAAGTACTGCATTCTTTGAGCCGAAACTATCGGGTGTAAATGTTATTGACATTGTGTACGGGATTTTTGGAAAAGCATCAAATGGAGCACTACCTGCATCAATGCTGAATTTATCGGCGTCCTGTCCGGTTATTACCGAATTTGTGATTGATATAGTATTCTCAGAATTATTTTTCAACGTTATTTGGAGAGTTGCAGATTCCTCGACGAATCCGAAATCATAGCTCTTCGGTGTAATCGTAACTCCGAGAAGCCTTGCATCACAAGCGTTAAAGAGGTATGTAAAAAACAAAAGCAAGCAAAATAAAAAGATTTTATTGGGTTTCATGTTATATCTCCATTTATTTCATCATCCTTAAATTCAACATAAAAGTAATAATATGTTAATTTTAGCACGCAACTTATACAAAGGTTTATGTAAAATATATATGATATAATTAATGTGGGCTTTGAGGTGGGTTTTGAAAAGATTTATTTTTACTATGCTGATGGTTTTAGTCTATATGTCGGCTGGGTGCAGTGCGATTATTAATCCGGCATATCCTGAAATCAACGTGAAACAGAGATTGACGGATATTTCATGCATTACT
>CAYZQB010000268.1:0-3050 GCA_964480395.1 uncultured Planctomycetia bacterium | reverse complement strand
GGTGGTGGTTACGGTGGTTCTGGCGGTGGTGGTGGCGGTGGCTCGTCATACATCGGCGGTGTAACCAGTACTACGACGACAAATGGCATCCGAACTGGAGATGGCGAAATCATCATTAAATACTAAACTTTGTATTTGAAAACTGTGAATTAAAGCAATAAAATTTCAAATTAATATTGAAAGTTAACCAAGGGGATATCTGCAATTGCTTAATGATTTTTTTATCCGCCAACGGAAACACCGAACCTGTCACCAGAATTTCCTCCTACGAGCTTAACGTTTGCTGAGGATGCGTCAATTTTTGCTGATGGAGTTGTGCTGCCGAAGAACATGAATGCGCAGCCCGAATCGGTACCACCATCATCGTCTAGATAAGCACCAACAATTACATCATTGAAGCCGTCATCGTTAAAATCACCCGCAGAAGAAACAAAGTGTCCAAACCTGTCATTAGAGTCTGCACCCACGAGTTTCACGTTAGCATTTGATGCATCAATTGTTGCTGATGGTGTTGTACTGCCGAAAAATATGAATGAGCATCCTGAACTAGAACCACCATCGTCATCATAGAAAGCACCAATAATTAAATCATCGAAACCATCGTTGTTGAAATCACCAGCAGAAGAAACTCTAATTCCAAATCTGTCATCGGAATCTTCACCAATGAGCTTAACGTTAGCAGCTGATGCGTCAATTGTTGCAGATGGTGTTGTACTGCCGAAGAATATGAAAGCACAGCCTGAATCTAAACCACCATCATCGTCTGCATGAGCTCCTACGATTACGTCATCGAACCCATCATTGTTGAAATCACCTGCTTTTTCAGATACCATGTAACCGAACTTATCACCAGCATCACCACCCACGAGTTTTACGTTTGTTGCGGATGCGTCAATTGTTGCTGACGGGGTTGCACTACCGAAGAAGATAAATGCACAGCCTGAATCAGCACCGCCATCATCGTCACAATCAGCACCAACGATAACATCATCGAAGCCATCGTTGTTGAAATCACCTGCAATAGATACATTGACACCGAACCTGTCGCCAGCATCTCCACCAATGAGTTTTACGTTTGCAGCCGAGGCGTCAATCGGGGACGATGGAGTTGCGCTTCCGAAGAAAATGAATGCACAACCAGAATCGGTACCACCGTCATCGTCTAAATGAGCTCCAACGATTACATCATCAAATCCATCTTTGTTAAAATCACCTGCATTAGATACCCTGACACCGAATCTATCATCAGTATCACCGCCGATAAGTTTCACGTTAGCAGCAGATGCGTCAATTGTTGCTAACGGTGTTGCACTGCCGAAGAATATAAATGCACAGCCAGAATTGGTTCCACCATCATCGTCTAAACTTGCACCAATAATTACATCATCGTAACCATCGCCGTTGAAATCACCAGCTGAAGAAACATTGCAACCTAACTGGTCATCAGTATTTTCACCAACGAATTTCACGTTTGCTGCGGATGCATCAATTGTTCCTGGCGGTGTTGCGCTGCCGTAAAAGATGAAAGCGCAGCCGGAATCTGTACCACCATCATCATCATGGTCAGCACCAACTAGCACATCGCAATATCCATCACCATTAAAGTCTAAACCTGGAACTACACCTTTCCCAATAACAGGAATATTCCAGGGTGAAACTTCATTTGTACCATTATGTTCAAGCGTTAAAACATCATTGAACGTATTTTTTGCATTGGGTGCAAACTTTATGGCGAGTAAGATTTTGTCGCCAACCGAAATATCCGTTGGCAAGGTAATGACATTGCCATTTGAGTCTTTCAGTGAGTCAATTGTAAATTCAACACCACTTTGAAGCGTTGCTGACGAAACCGTCAACGGGTCAATTCCTGTGTTTTCTATTTCACAAACCGGAACCGATGACTTATTAATCGTAACTTTGCCAAAATCCCATGGAGAAGGCTGATTCAATGCTATTTTCGGGTCAGCATTTCGACCTTCACCTGTTACTGGAAATGCGAATGGTGTATTTTCATTGACAGCGTTATGCCCAATTAGAAGTTCTGCAGCATATTTACCTAAAGTTCCTGTTTCGAATGTGATTGTGATTGTGGTTTTTGCACCTGGAACAACGGTGATTGGTGCTGGAGTAACTTTGAATACAGCAGCACCTGTACCCGTAAAGATCAAACCGTTAAGAATCAGGTCAGCTGTGCCACTATTTGTGATATCAAAATCATGAGTATGAGCTTTGTTGATGGATTTTTGTGAAAAATCACAAGATTGCTCAGAAAAAACGATTCTTGCACAAGGTTCGCCAACACCAATAAGAGACACAACTTTAGCGTTATCCGAACCATCATGCTCTATCGAAAGGGTTGCTTCGATTTTACCATCAGTAGTGGGTTCAAATGTAATTGTCAGCTTATGCGCAGTGTTATTCAGTAAATAAATTGGCAAATTTGAGCCAGAAGTGATTGCGAAATCATTTGAACCGTCAATATCAAGATCTGTGATTAATATGTCTTTTCTGAGTTTGTTCCGCAATGTAACTTCAATGTCATAAGTATTGCCAATATAAACTTCCATAAAATTAATCTTCGATGGTGTAATCGTCAGTGTCTTAGCATCAGAAGTACAACTTAACACAAACATCAAACATAAAGAAGACATAATGAATAATAATTGCATGAATGTTTTCATTTTTACCACTCCTTATCATAGGGATTTTTATTAAATTCTATTAAAATTCTATCATTTTTCATTCAATCCTTAACTAGGGTCAGTATATGAGTAATTGTTTTTGTCTTGTTTTTTAAAATCGGCATAACATATAAATCTTATTTTAGCAAACTGAGATTTTGGTAGAGTGATTTGTTAAAATATAAAGTTATCTAAACTTAACAAACAAATCTAGTCTATATTTATTGAAATTTATCATATTAAGGGAGGATTTATGAAACGTTTCTCGATTTTTACGATAATGTTTGTTTTTACATTATCATTTATTGTTCTTGGCTGTTCGTCAGAATCGAAAACATTGAAAGTCACACCAGCGAAACTCGATTTCGA
>CAYZQB010000267.1:0-3108 GCA_964480395.1 uncultured Planctomycetia bacterium | reverse complement strand
AATATAATAAATATTGAAGGAGAAGATTATGCGAAATCGGAAAGTTTTAATAGTTGCATCTCTTTGTATTGTCGCTCTTATTGCTGTATTAGTTATTTGGGTTTTAACCAGCGATAGATTGAAAAACTCCGAGGAAAAGCCAACAAATGAGACAAATGGATTGATTCAAACTAATCCTGATAAAAAGGATTCTGATGATACCGACGCAAATAGAGATAATGACAATACACCTGAAAAAACTGATGAAAATATCGAAAGAACAGACAAGAAGGATGTTGATGTACCAGAAAATAACAAAGTCGAAAACCCAGCCGTAGGTTCAAGTAGAATTTATGGAAATGTCATGACTGACGACAAGAAACCTGCTGTTAACTCTAAAGTCCAACTACTTGAACTCACTGATGTTTTCTCAAAAGAACCGAAAATTATCGCTGAAACCACAACAAATGAAGAGGGCAAATTCGAATTTAAGGAAATATTCTCAGGAATTTACAAAATTGCAGCTTTCGTTACTGATTTCGGATTTTCAACATGTGAAACGATACAGCTTGATGATGCAGATGAAAAATTTGTTGAACTCACTATATCAGCTGGTTTCCGGCTTTATGGAAATATAAAAAATTCTGATAAGCAAGATCTTGAAGGCGTTGAAATATACTGTGTGTTTCTCGATTCAGTTTCAGATACATGGCAGGCAATCCCAGCAGCAACCGGTAAAACTGATGAAACGGGTGATTATGAAATCAAAGGATTAATATCCGGCTCATATTGGATTCAAGTAACTCTTGAGGGTTATGCGACTTATCGTGGAATGATTGTAATCAGTGAGGACATGAAAAAAGATTTTGAGCTCTCAGTCGGTGGTGCAATACACGGTTTTGTAAAGGATAAAGAAGGAAATCCCGTTACGAAATTCAAAGCAAGCTGTTATCTTGATGGTGATGATTTAAACCAGAATGCTGTTGACAAAATCGCTGCTCAATATCAAAGCATCGAGAACAAACTTGGTGAGTTTATGTTTTATAATCTTTCTGAGAATAAATATGCAATCGAAATCATTTCAGACGAATACGCACAAACTATCAAAGATCAGATACAGGTTGAAAAAGCAAAAACGACAGAAGTTGAAATCATTGTTGAAAATGGTTTAGTTCTAAACGGTGTTGTGCTAGAAAAGGAAACAGACAAACCTATTGAAAACGCAAAAGTCTCCATTGCTGACACACTTAAAATCAAGACCGGTGACCAAACTTTCGATTATCCGTACATTGAATCCAAAGAATTAACAACTGTAACGGACAGTGATGGAAAATTCACTATATCGGGTCTATCCAAGAAGAATCTTGATGTCTGGATTTCGCATGAGGAGTACCCGCAAGTGAAAACCAGCGTAAACTTCGGTGGTGAAATCAAAAATGAATACAAGTTTTATATGATTGGAAGCAGCGCAACAGTTTTCGGTACGGTTTACGATGAAAACGACCAACCTGTTGAAGGTCGGACGGTCTTTATTCAGAAAACTGGAACTCAAATTAACGACTCTAAAAAAACAGACAAAGAAGGTAAATATCGATTCGATAAAATCGCGCCTGCACAATACTTGATAATTCTTCTTACTACTGCTAATTCAGTTGAAGAACTCGCAACATTTTCCATTAAAATGGGTGAAAAACTTGAAATCAATTTCGGTATCGAAAAAGGTATCACTGTTACTGGGACTGTTACAAAAAATGGTGAGCCAATAAAAGTACGAAATATCACGTTTATATTTCAAGACTCAAGTTCAGCACTGAAAATTACTGCAACTTCTGAAGAAGGAAAATATAAGGTTATTCTCAATAAACCCGGGAAATATACCGTTCTTATTCAGGGTTATGATATGAAAGCTGGTGCTGCATTAACAAACCGTTTTGAAATCGTTGTGCCGGATGTTCTTGAATATGAGGAAAATCTCGTAATTTTGGAAAATTCTTTAACTGGGATTGTTCTATCTGAAGTTGACAATAATCCTTTATATGGGTGTATTATTATACTTGAATCAATGTCATCTTCCAATTCTCAAAATTCAGTGCATGATATAGCAAGAAGTTACAGTGGAAGCACTTCTACAAACAAAGCTGGTGAATTCACATTAACTGAGGTGTCAGCAGGTAAATATCGTTTAACTGTTTCCGCAGAAGGTTTCGCTACAAAAATTATCGAAAATATCATCGTTAGTAGCAGCGGATTAAGAAATGACTTAGGTAAAATTTTTCTAAAGCAGGAAACCAAAATCACCGGATTTGTTACCGATGATTCCGCAACACCTGTCCCGTATGCGACTTTTTCCGTTATCGATTCAAAAGGTCAAAAAGTCTCATCACTGTTTCCACTCAGAGGTGGTAAAGATGGAAAATATGTTATCGGCGGGTTATCAAGTGGAACTTATACAATTTCGGTGCATGCTGACGGTTATGCCAAGAAAACGCTGCCTCCCGTAAAAATCGGTCAGGAAACTGAAGTCAATCTGAATATAACCTTGAGTAAGGGTGCTTCATTAACTGTTAATGTGAAAGATACCCAAAATAAAATGCTCAAAAATGTAAGCGTACAACTTTATAGCAACCAAGGATTTATAGAACCCATTTTCAAAGGACTTCAGGAATTTACACCCCCTGGAATTACCGATATTACGGGGAAAAACGTTCGTGGTTCATTACCCGCTGGTCTTTACACAGTGATTGCGTCGAAAGATGGATATAAATCTCAAACAAAGAAGATTTATCTAACCGCTGGACTCGAAAGTGAGCTTGAATTCATTTTGTTTATGGAATGATGTGTGAGTAAGCTCTTACTTCTTCAAATTGAGCAGCAAATATTACAAAATATGCTTGCAATTTAGTATTTGTTTGCTAAATTGCTTTTTCTGTATTTTTTCAAATTTACGTGAATTATTGTGCTGTTGAAGTTGTTAATAATTCAAAAAGACTAATTTTATATTTTGATGAGAAATAACGAATTGCTTACTATTTTGTAAAGATTATTCATAAATATTATTAAAAGTATATGATTTTTATATTGACAATTAGCGGAGCAATGGCTTGCTTTTGATTCGAGTTTTCAGATTTT
>CAYZQB010000266.1:0-3115 GCA_964480395.1 uncultured Planctomycetia bacterium | reverse complement strand
TAATGCAAAAATCAACAAAATCGTAAAAACCGAGAAACGTTTCATAAATCCTCCTCAAAAAATAAACATCATTATGTAATCATAGTTCGATTTATCAGTAAAGTTCAGAAAATTTTACGACAAAAGCAAGTAACATATTGATGAAATATCAGGATATGATATCTGATATCTTTTGTTTATTAAGATTTTATCAAATAAAAATCCGAACAGTTTGAAATCTCATCTGGATTCTGAAAACACATGTTTAAAAAAAAAGACAGATTCGTGTTGAATCTGCCCAAATATGTTTTCAAACAATTAATATATAATTTTGACTTCACCGTTACCAGTTCTAGTACCCGCAGTATTTGATTGGTTTGTACCGTCATTGTATGAACCACCAGCACCGCCACCGCCTGTACCAGCACCAGACCACATATCAACACCACCACCGCCGCTGTAGCCACCACCACCACCGCCAGCATAAGTTCTGCCGTCTGCACTTCTTCCTTTAATAGCACCACCGGCTGTACCAATACCACTTCCACCTGCTGATAACCAGCCACCACCACCGCCGGTTCCCCAATCACCAGTTCCAGCAACTCCACCCTGACCGTTTGTACCACCTGCACCACCTGCATGATTAGGTGAAATGGTTCCTGATGTAGTGGTTGGAGCATCTGCACCATTTCTGGAAGTGCTATAACTACCACCACCTCCTCCACCTATTATATATATTGTATTGCCCTTTGCAATGTATGAACCGTCTCCACCGCCGTATGTTCCTCTTTGATAACCGGCAAAAATTTCGAGTGTATCTCCTGGTGTTACAGCGAAAGTACCTTTCATCCTTGCTCCCTTGCCACCAATTGAACCTGCACCTTGGGCACCCCAGACTTCTCCGATAATTACACTAACACCTGCAGGCACAACCCAGTTTACGGGTGCACCAGAGTAAGTATAAGTTTTGGAAATTTCGTCGCGACCTTCTCCTGCAAGTGCTACATCAAGCGGTGAAACTTCGTTTGTACCATCATGGATTAGGGTCAAAGTGTCGTTGTATGTTGTATTTGCTGTGGGTGAGAATTTAATTGCAAGCATGATTTTCGCTGCCACAGCGATAACCTGAGGGAAATTAATGACATTTCCGTTAGAATCCTTCAATGAATCAATTGTAATTATTGTTCCGGTTGCCAATGTAGCGGAAGTAACTGTCAATGGGTCAATGCCTGTGTTCTCGATTTCGCAAATCTGAGTTGAAGGTATTGTCTTCGCTACGCTACCGAGGTCCCAGGGTGAAGTTCGGCTCAACGTAATCTGAGGGTCAACATCAATCGCTTCACCCGTAACAGGATAAATTAGTGGTGAATTTTCGTTAACTCCATTGTGATAGACTTCAAGGTTACAAGCATAGTTTCCAACAACTATAGGATTAAATGCAATTGTGATGGTTTTTGTTGTTCCGGGCGTAATGTTGATTGGAGCGGGACCACCTGCTGAAATGTTGTAAACCGCAGCACCTAAACCGACAAATGATAAATTGTTGATATCGAGATCGGCGGTACCGACATTTTCGATATCCAGATCATGTGTATGCATTCGATTTATCAGTCTTTTATCAAAATCAAAGGTTGTGTCAGAAAGGTCTATTCTCGCAACAGGTACACCAACACCCTTCATTTCGACATCTTTAGTTTTAGATGAAGCATCGTGTGTAATAAAAAGCGTTGCAGTGATTTGACCACCGACGCTTGGTTTGAACATAATTGTAAATTTATGCTCATCGTTGTTTATTAAATTAAATGGTATCGTTCCACCAGAAGTAATAATGAAATCAGCTGAACCGCTGATATCCAGGTTTGTAATCGTAACATCTTTTCCGTACTTGTTTTTCAAAGTAACTTCAATGTCGAAGGTGTCACCAAGATTTACTGATCCAAAATCGAGTTTTGAAGGCGTGATTTTCAATGTTTTATCATCTGATGAACATCCAAAAACCATGAACGATAATGCAAAAACAAACATAATCGTAAAAATCGAGAAACGTTTCATGAATCCTCCCTACAAAAAATGAATTTACATTATTATTCATTGTTCGATTTATCGTAAAGTTCAGAAAATTTTACGATTTAAATAAATAACTGCTGACACAATCTTAGTTTATTTAACCAAGTTTATGTTTATTTACCGAATTTATCAAAAAAGACCGAAGCAATCACTCCGGTCTCAATTTATTGACTAATATTAATCGCTTAGTAAGTAATGATAATTTTTCCGTCAGCTGTTTGAACTCCAGGTTGTGTGGATTTATCGGTGTTACCTGCTGCATCGTAGTAGCTTGAACCGCCGCCGCCGCCAGCCCAGATTGAGCCACCACCGCCGTAATAGCCACCACCGCCTGCACCACTACCGCCGTTTCCGCCATTTCCACCAACACCTACAACACCAGGAAACCCGCTGCCGTAGCTGCCGTAAGGTCCACCTTCAGCACCACCAGCAGTTTGCGAACCGCCCTTTCCAGCTTTAGAATGTCCGACACTACCACCAGCAGCACCGTCCTGACCTGTCAAGCCACCACCGTTGCCACCGTTATCACCAGAAGAATAATCGTAACCAGCACCTCCACCGCCAGCACCGACAACTTTTCTATCACTTAGCGTGGTTCCACCAACTCTAATGTCAGAAGCACCACCACCACCACCGCCAGCATAAGATGAGTAGTTTCCACCTTTGCCACCGCCATTCCATCCACCATTACCACCTGTTCCAGAGGTTGCATCGCTGCCTTTACCTCCAACATTGAATTGCACTGATGAACCTGGGGTAACAATAACCTTAGCTTCTGCTTTTCCGCCCATGCCTTTAATATGACCTGAACCACCGTAATAGCTTCCGCCGCCTTCACCACCAAAGCATTCAACAACCAAACTTGTAACACCTGCGGGAACTGTCCATTGCTCAGCAGCACCAGTGTATGAAAAAGTCTTGGAAATCTCGTCACGTCCTTCACCAGCAAGAGGAATATCCCATGGTGTTACTTCGTTTGTGCCGTCGTGAACAAGAGTCAAAGTATCATTATACGTTGTGTTAGCAGTCGGTGCGAATTTGACTGCAAGCATGATTTTCGCAGCAACTG
>CAYZQB010000265.1:0-3198 GCA_964480395.1 uncultured Planctomycetia bacterium | reverse complement strand
AAAACGTTCAGCAAATGGTGGAACAGGCATCCTTGCCTGTTGATGTTGATTTTAATGTCATGCAGGGATGCCTGACCTACCGACAATGTTGTTAAATTAGTTTACACAGTACTCGGTTTTAAAAAAGTGAAAACGTTCAGCAATTTTCATCGTCAAAAGGTATAATATAATAAGAAATAATCATGGTGATGATATGTCGATTAAAAAATCCGACGAGTATGTAAAATTTGTGAATAAAATCAAACTTACCGGATTCAGAATTGCTTTGATGTCTTTTTTATTTTGGCTGTTAATCGGCATATTTGCAGCATCGGTAATCTCATCGATTTATGTAATAATTGATAAAATTTTCTACCCAATCCCAATTGGTTTTACATTTGGAATTCCGGTTTTAGTTGCAATTTCATTAGGTTTCGGGCTTTTCGGCTTATTCAGGAAATTTCCGACTCGGCTTTCGACAGCAATCAGAATCGATGAATATCTTAAAAGTGATGATAGAATTTCCTCCGCATTTCTCGTGAATGGTGAATCAAACTTCGAGCAAGCGTTGATTTATGAAGCGATGCTGACACTCAAACAGGCTAACGTCTCAGGAATGCTTAAAAAGAATTTCAGAAAAATCTTAATTTTCGCTGGCTCAGGAATGGCATTTTTCATTGGGTTGTTTCTGCTTCTGCCAACAATACATTATTTTGCACAGCAAAAAACGAAGTACGATTCCGAGAACTTTCATCTTGTTGATGCAATCCGGTCGCTGACAGAATCTGAAGCGGAATGGCAGCGGATTAAGGAAAACGAGAATGTGCTTGAGGAAACCAACAAATTGCTGGATTCTTATGAAGAACTCAAGGAAAGACTGAAAAAAGCTGAAGCATTGAAGAAAAAATTCAACAATCCACAGAAACAGAAGGAGCTTTTGTCCGAACTATCGAGCTTGCGCGACAAAATCGAAAAAGAACGCAAGGATATGGAAAAACTTGCGAAAGATGTCCAGAACATGAAAAAACAAGCGGAAAAGGATGGAAAAAACGATAATGCCGACAAAAATGAGTTTGAAAAACAGGTTGAGGAGTTCGAAAAAAATCTGCAGGAAGGTGATTTCTCAAAAGCTTCGGAAACCATGAAAAATCTGCTTGATACAATTAAAGATTCTGACAAAAGCGAGGAATTGAAACAACAGCTTATGGACAAGCTGAACCAGCTTTCAGAACAATTCTCAAGCGAAAAGATGCAGAATTTACTGAATAATATGTCACAGAACCTTAATGGATTGAATTTGAACCAGCTTTCGAACAAGCAATTGCAGAGTTTGTTAAATTCTATGAGTGAGTTGGGAGATTTGAGCAAATTATTGAATAATCAGCAGTTGATGAAGATGATGGAAGACCAGCTCAAGAAAGCACAGGATGACATGACAGGTGGCTGAAAGGGCGGTTGCGGTTCCGGTTCGGGACAGAATCTCTCAGCACTTTTAGCGAAAATGAATGGTGGCAACGGTCAAGGCGGCACGGGAAACCAGAAAGGCAGCGCTAACGGCGGAATGGGACCTGGTGATGTTGCGGGTGCTGGCGGAACAGCATCGGAGCTTTCAACAGACGTTGCGGAAAAAGATGTCAAACTTCATAGTGCGTTGCAAAAGGGTGAAATAATCGGCGAATATTTCAAGCGCGGTATGCCGCCAACAGGCAAGGCAATTAAAACCTTAGAATCAACAATCGACCGCTCAAAACAGGAAGCTCAGGACTCGATGACCAATCAGGGAGTTCCACCTGAAGGTCGCAGGTTGGTTATTGAGTATTTCGACAGAATGCGGAAGTTTTACAAATCCCGAAGCGATGACGCTGAAAATGCTGACCCAAACAAATAGCAATTTAATTTCACCAAGTTGAGAAGCTGTCATTGCGAGGAGGAAGTAAAAGCGACCGACGAAGCAATCTCAGGGAATCCATCGAGGTGGGCAAACACGCTTCCGGTTTTCATACATCTAACAATGTCATTCTGAGAGAGTGAAACGACAGAAGAATCCAGATATTCGAATGCTATGATTCTTCTCTGCGCCAGAATGATAGTCAAAGCAAATGCAATGACAGGCTAGGAAGCCTGTCCTACCGCTCTCACTGACAAAGAGCAATGTATTAGATTATTCGTATGTCAAAGCTTGCACCGGGTCCATCAACGCAGCCTTGTGTGCAGGATACAGAGCGAACAAGAATGACAAAATAATCGTGGGAATCGTAATTATTATCCAAAGCGACGGGTCAGTTTTCGTAGGAATATACGTCAGATAATAAACTTCCGCAGGGAATATGCGTATGCCCCAAATTCTCTCAATAATGTCCTCAAGCCAGTTTGATTTGAAAACAACGAAAAGACCTGCAATCAAGCCGAACAACGCTCCAAAAAAGCCGATGAAAAATCCGTTGAATAGGAATATCGATTGAATACCGTCGGGAGAACCGCCAAGTGCCTTCAAAATGCCGATGTCCTTGGTTTTTTCCTTAACCATGAGATAAATGATGATGACAATCATAATGCCAGCGTAGATAATTATGAAGCTCAGGACAACTGACAGAAGTGCTTCCTCGCGGTCAACGGCTTGTATGAGTGTTGCTTTTTCCTGCTCCCAGCTTCGGACGATGTTGTACCGGAAGCCGATTTCACCCAAATTCATATGATGATCGAGGACGGCAAAGATAAGATTGCTGTATTTTTCGGTCTCGACGAATTTATCATCTGCGAGTTTGATTCCGATAAAGATTTCAACCTGTGCTCCGTCAAGAAACGTCAACGCCTGTTTAAGTGGCATATAAACCCGTCTGCGGTCGTCCTCGTAGAACATTGAGTGGAATAAAGCGGACAGGTAGAAGCTTTTTTCGCGTGCTTCATAGCGTTTTTCAAGCGAGCCTTCCTGGGATACTGCTAAAGCGGTTGCAAGGTGCAGTCGGGATTGAACGCTGGGTGAAAGAACGTTACCAGCGGTTCCATAATTTTGTGCCATGCGGTCGCCGATGATTACCGGCGGTATCGGTAGCGCAATTTCATCCGCCTGATGAGTTTGGGTTGAATCCTTCTGGATTTTATACATTCGTTCAGAATCCTCTTCAAAGCGATAGAACGGGATGAGCTGTTTCACGCCGATTATCAATTCCTGATTGTAAACTAGCTCAGCATTCAGTGTTTCAGAGCTTTTGCCTTTTT
>CAYZQB010000264.1:0-3218 GCA_964480395.1 uncultured Planctomycetia bacterium | reverse complement strand
GATGTTTTTTGCGTTTAATTTGCCGATTGCATAGCTCATGTAATGCTTTTCAGCAACGGCGGACCATGACCATGCTATTAAATTTTCCGATTTATATAACATAACAGATGAAGTTGCATATGAGTTATCGAAATTTTAAGGTACAATTCTTGCAAATGAAAATATAAAGATAGAATTAATAAATACAAGTAGATTCAATAGTGATCTGATTTTGAATATAGTATTTTATTATTATATACGTTTTAGAGCGAGTATTTATGAAACAATATTGAGATACAAACTGATTATCAATAACAGACCACTAGTTTATTGCAACGAATTTATGCAAACGAACTGAGAGCAACCCGACAGGATTCTCTTTTGCGTACTCAAGCATTAAATCAAAAGCTTTTGGTAACTCTTCCGTGTAATAAAAATAGATTTTCAGCACTAACGGATACGTTTCTTTCTTAATGTCAGCTTCTATCATCGTGTATGTCTGCCCATTCTCATTTACAAGCCGTGCTTCCTGAACTCTCGGATTATCACCAATATAACATCTGCTTATAAACGCAATTCTTCCACCGGAAAACTTGACGTGCTCAGGGATTGTGCTTTCATCTTTATGCACAAGATTGTCCTTGAAATAATCTTCACCGCCAAGAATAACTTTCTTGAACATTCGGTATGATTCTGTATTTTCAGGAGGTATAATCAGTTC
This sequence comes from uncultured Planctomycetia bacterium, assembly GCA_964480395.1. Classification (GTDB taxonomy): domain Bacteria; phylum Planctomycetota; class UBA8742; order SKZP01; family CAYZQB01; genus CAYZQB01. The sequence continues at coordinate 2,518 of CAYZQB010000264.1, read as the reverse complement.
GATTTTGTCGTCAACTGCACCCCCGTCAAGCTCTTTCCAACTTTTAATCTTGCCTGTGAATATCTTTTTCAAGGTTTTGAGGTTGAATTCATTGATAGAGTTAGTTTTATGAACCAGAACAACAATCGGCATCTTGAAAATCGGAACCATTTTAGGGGCTTTACTATTTGTTTCAGTAAATTTCTCAATTTCAGATTTGGTTAAAATCCTGCTTATTGCAATATTGCTGACTTTCTGTGCAGTATAATTCTCAATAGCTTTGTCCTCGTCAAACGTTTCAACGGTTATGTCGAATGTGCGATCTTTTTTGTTTTTCAGAACGTAATCGGAATATGAATTCTTTAACACGGTCAACAGTTTCTCTGCAGGTGAATTTGCTTGAACGGTCATTGTTTCAACAACGATTTCCTCTTTTTCATCGTCATCCTGCGCAACAACAGACATAAAGCCAACTCCAAGGATCAATGCAAGTATAATTGCAACGAAATATATGCGGAATTTCATGATATTCTCCAAAATATGCAGTCGATTTTACTTATTTCTATTCAATTCCGCAACGATTCTTTTTCTAAGCTGATTGTGTTCGAAATCAGTAAATTGTTCGGTAATCGCATAAAAATCAATAATACTTGAAGTATCATTTTTTGAAATTATCTGAATTTTAGCTGGTTCTGGCTTGCTGAAAACCCATTTTTCATCTTCAAAATCGGTTTTATTCAGTGGATCATCATTTACATCAGCATCATCGGGCTTTTCCAAATTCTTTATCTGAATGTTTTTTTCAACAAATGCATTGAGCTTTTCCATGAGTAATTCATCATCCTGAAGATTTTTGCGCAGAATCTTGAGAATCTCATCAAGGTCGAGGTGGATAAGTCGTTGTTTTTCCTTTTCGACAATATCCGCTGATTTTCGAAGCTCTATATTTTTTTGAGCCAATTCAAGTGCTTTCTTCAAAAGTTCCGTATCAGTTTGCTCGGATTCTTTTGATTTTTCTATGAAATCATATATCTTCTCGCTGTTTTCCTTACGTGCCTTGATTTTATCTTCAATTTCAAGAAAAATGCTGGTTAGCGAGTTAAATTCGTTGTTTAAGAGTTTGTTTTTTGTCTCAGCAAGCAATTTCAGTAATTTTTTATCTTGCTTGATGTTTGCGATTGCTTCAAGTTCCGCTACTTCTGCAATTATATTTTTGTCGAATCCTTCATATTCAATGATAATTGGAGATGTTTTGTGTGAAATCATTAGAACGAAAGTAACAAGTGAGATGAATATCAGCAAAATGAGTTCTATTGGTGACTTCAACGCCTTAAACTCAAAAAACCCGCTTTTTTCAAGCGTTTGCTTTGCCCTTTTTAGAATTGAATTAGAAAATTCAGCATTCGTGTTTGATGTCTGATGCAAATCGAAGCATGTCAAAACAATTGAATTGTTACATAATTGATGGTCAATATTTGCAGGAATATGAGCGAAATCGCGCCTTAAAGCGGAATATTTTCGCATAAACACAGCGATTGCAGGTAAAATGGACAATGCTTGAATATAATTCGGCAACATGTGAAAGTGCTGAGAGACTAAAACCAAAGCAAACAGACCGATGATTCCTGTGAGAACTCCAGAAATCAATGCCCGCAGCAACCAGATTCCGACGATTTTTGATTGAAACCGTGAAATTTGCTTAATAACATCAGAATGTTCATCAAACTTGAATTTCATAATTTCCTATTATTAGCTGAATATATTAACGAAAAATTCTCGCTAAAGTTCACGAATGAATAAAAATTATACATTCTTAAATTGTAAAGATTTCTTCGGTTATTTTTCCTTTTCTTAGCAAGTCAATTGCACCTGTTGCAAGAGCATCGGCTTTCTCGTTGTATTCGTTACCAGCATGTCCGCGCACCCAGTGCCATGAAACTTTGTGTTTTTCTATCGCTGTGAGCATCCTCTGCCAGAGTCCTTTGTTTTTAACGGATTTTTTTGCAGAATTTTTCCAGTTATTCAAGAGCCAATTCTGAATCCATTGTGTTATGCCGTTTTTTACATACTGCGAATCAGTGTAAATGGCAACTTCGCATGATTCGGTCAATGTTTCAAGTGCGCGAATCACAGCCAGCATCTCCATCTGATTGTTCGTCGTGTTGCTGTGCGCCCCTTGAATAATTTTCTCGATCCTGCCAAACCTTAGAATTGCGCCAAAACCACCAAATCCCGGGTTACCGCTGCATGCACCATCAGTATAAATCGTAACTTTTTTCATACTTTTTTTTATCATCTTAAAATAATTAATATAAATTATTGAAGTTTTATATCATCATACTCTGCAATTGCGAACGTTGTGCCTGTCATTCTGAGCGCAGCGAAGAATCATAGCGTCCAAATATCTGGATTCTTCAGTCGCTAAGCTCCTTCAGAATGACAAAAGCATATTTCTGTCCACTACCTGAAGTTTTATATCATCAAACTAGTTTATTGCTCAGGTTTTATCTGCTATTGCGTAAAATATTGGGAGAATTCT
>CAYZQB010000263.1:0-3222 GCA_964480395.1 uncultured Planctomycetia bacterium | reverse complement strand
CTTCTGTCATGTTATTTCAGCCGTTAATTTCCAAAGAAATCGCCCGGGGAAAATCCCTTCCCACCTGGAATTCTAGGCTTTCCTCCAGGAAAGCAAAAAAGCCGGGAAAGCCCAATAACCCTTTTTGAAAAGAGTTATTGGACTTCCTCGGCGCTCAGAGCGGGTGATGGGACTTGAACCCACGACAGCCACGTTGGCAACGTGGCGCTCTACCACTGAGCTACGGCCGCATAAGGTTTTGGCAATTATAATTTACATAAATTGAAAATCAAACGCTTTTCAGTCATTTTTCGCAAAATAATCAAATACAATTTTTACGGCTGAGTCCATTTTCTGACGAACAACCGAATGATTATGCCCGTTTGTGTTTACGATAATTGAGAAAGGATGCCAATGTTCACTGCTATCGACGATGTATCCAGAAAGTGCATCGACTTTGTTGATTGTGCCGGTCTTAGCGTAAATTTTTCCTTTCATATTTCCGATAAACCGTCTTTTCATCGTTCCTTCTGCATCACCTGAAACTGCAAGTGTTTTACGCATTTCTTCGGGAAAATATAATAATACTTTCGAAAGTGCATTGACAGAAAGTCTGTTGCTATTAGAAAGACCTGAACCATCAGCAATCTCGAATTCAATACTGTCAATCGACAAATTCTTGAGAAATTCAGACACTGCAACTTTGCCAGTTTCAAAACTACCGGTTTTTTTCGATGAAAATGCTCCAACTCGTTTGAAAACCAGCTCTGCATAAAAATTCTGACTTTGCTGATTCATTATTTTGAGAATCTTCATAAGGTTTGTTTGATGGACAATAAGAGGTTCAGCATCAAGAAGTGAGGTTTCAGTATCTGGTATTTTTACAAAACCATTGATGATTATTCCAGATTCTCCCAATGTACCTGCAAAAACCTCCGAAAACAGCTTTTCGGGATTCATTACTGCGACATCCGAAGTATATGACTGACTTCGGAGTGGTATTGTCCCGCTGACAACAAGAGTTGAATCGTCCTGATAATTGTATGAAATGATGGGATTTCCACCTGCTTTTCGCGTGTAAACTTTATTCAGAACATTAATTCCACTATATTTTGGTGTAATTGTAACTTTTGCGGGTGAAGACAAGGTTGAACCAGCAGAAATATCGAGATTGATACAATTATCATTGAAACTCAGTGCTGAAATCGGAGCTTCATAATATTTCAGAATTTGATCTTCAGGCCAATCCTTATGTCTGTATTCGTTGTCAAACATAGTTTTAATAAAGATTATGTCTCCTGTTACAACTTTTATACCTGCAGCCTTGATTTTCTTTGCAAAATCCTTGAAAATCTCACGTGATTCGTCGGTGCCGTTATAATTTGTGCCGATTGTTGGATCGCCAGCACCATAGACTATTAAATCCCCGAAGAGTTGTCCGTTTGCAATTTTACCTTTGTGAAAAATTATTGTTTGGAATTTAAATGACGAGGATAAAATTTTATATGCTGCTCCAGAAGTTACGATTTTCTGATTCGATGCAGGTGTCAGCGCTTTATTTTTGTTGTAGCTGGCAAGTTCATTACCTTTTGAATCGTAGAAAACATAACCTATGTCATTGCTTTTGCTGAGTAATTCGCTGAAACATGCTTTAACTTCTGATTGCAGCGATGCAACTTGCACCTGGTCTTGTGCGATATTTGATGAGTTCAATGCACACAGAACCAGAAGAATGCTGAATAGAATTCGATATTTGACTTTTCTAAGCATTAATTCACTCCATTAATTCGTTTTTGAAATTAATCGTCAGTTTTCATCGAATCTCAATCAGTGTTTGCTTTTATAATCTCTTTTTAGTGAAATTTGGTATAAGCATAATTCAAACGGAGGAAAAAATGTTGAAAAAATGGTTTGGATTGATGGTTTATACGCAGGATATTGAAGGAACTTGTGAAAAATATCATAAAATGACAGGAGTTGAGCCGGTTGAGGAGTGGGAAGGATTTTTAAGCTTTGATTTTAATGGCAGCAAGCTTTTTGTTGTCTTTGCACCCATGGATGGCACGCCGTTTCTGGTTTTTGAGACATTCGAGATTGATGCTGAAGCTGAGAGATTGAAGAATGAAGGTTTTCAGGTCGGCGATTCGTTTGAAGTGAAAACCGGCAAATTCCAGTTTTATCAGGACACCCAAAACATCGAATATGCCCTCTTCCAACCCACCTAAAATTTACATGCAACATTTCTCCAATATGATACAATTCTTATAGTTCTTATTAAATTGGAGAATATCATGTCAGAAAAGTTAAATCAATTTTAAAAAAGGAAATAATATGGAATGGTCTATAATTCTCATAGTTATTGTAGTTATTGGAGGGATTGTTTTTGGTATATCAGAAGCGGAAAAATTAGCGAAAGAGAAAGAAGCATATGAAGAGAGTCTTGAAGAACTAAAACATGACCCTACAAACGCGAATCTTCGTCAAGAAACCCTTCGTTTGGGTCGTGTTTACTCGAATTCAACTCGTAATAATAAGGGGGTAACTATCTTTGATGAGGTTGCTTTGATGAATGATATTAACGCAGCATGTGCTGGAGCATCCGTGGTTGCTGCACAATCACAAATAAATCCTGCAGAACAGATTCAATCATTGTTGAACCTAATGAATTCGGGTGTGATTACACAGCAAGAGTTTCAACGTGCAAAAGCAAATATCATAGGCAAACCTCCTTCACAGGTCGAAGAAGCTACGAAGCTCCTTCGAAATCTCCACGAATTGTACAAAGGTGGTGCACTTTCTGAATCAGAATACAATCTTAAGAAATGGGACATTCTATCTCATAGACTAATACCACGTGATGATATGCCACCACGTCCAGATTGAGATTATTCTCGATTAAATCAAAACCGTCGTATGCTCTCTTTTAGCTTAATATTTAATCCGTACCTTATTCAACACTTATGAGCAAAAATGTTACTAAACAGTATAAAATGTATAAAATATTTAGTATTAGAATATGAACTTCACAAGTGAATGTAGAATTTAATAATTGCGTATGGTAATTAAAGTATTATCGTGACTGTTGGCGGAAGAAAGAGTGAATATTATGTGAAACTTTTAGTGGGATTTGAAAATCGCAGAGAAATATGAAGTTCATTCCGAAATTTGATGGAAAATTTGTGAAAATTCACTTCGATGAGGTTTTTTTAGGTGTTTTGAAATTTAACAAGCTTTGAAATCGTG
>CAYZQB010000262.1:0-3236 GCA_964480395.1 uncultured Planctomycetia bacterium | reverse complement strand
AACATTATGAAACGATTTATCGTTTAATATTTCGGTTATCGGGAATAAATCAGGTTTTGTATCTTCATTTTTTAAATCTGGGACATTTTCTGAAACATCGATATTTGAATCAGTTTTTTCGATTGTGCATGAAACTGAAAAAATCAAGACAAACATTAAGCCAGCACGAAATATTCTCATTATTTCCTCGATAAAACCTTATGTCACTAAAATATTATACACTATTCACTTCTTTTTGAAAAATTTTTCTTTGAAAATTAAAACTCACAATCCTGTCATTCTGAGAGAGTAAAGCGACCGAAGAATCCAGTCGAATGAAACAAAACTGTTAGCATTGTTTGTCTGGATTCATCGCTACGCTCAGAATGACAAGGGATGTACGCAATGACAAGGTTTCGCTATCAAAATAAGTGGAATGTACCCAAAAGTATTACATTCATGAGCACTATAAAAAAAAGAGGGTGCGCAATTGCCCCTCTTATCTGAAATATTTCTTTATTTTTACAAAGCGATTTTAGAAATCTGAACCATCGTTTTCTGCTGACGATGTCCTTTTTTCTTCGCTGAACCTTTTCTTTTGCGATACACATAATGAATCAGCTTTTTCATCTTACGCTGTTCCATAACTTCCGCTTCAACTGTTGCACCATCGACTAACGGATTTCCAACAACTGTTTCACCGTCATCCTTGATTATGCTTAATACTTCAAAACTATATGTACTTTTTGGTTCAAGTTCGGTTCGCTCAATCAAAATTCTCTGTCCCTCTTCGACCAGAAACTGTTGTGAACCGTCTTTAATAACAGCTTTCATTACTCACTCCGTATGCCCGTTAAAACGCTTCCTTATATCAAACTTAATCTCAGAATCAAGACTAAATTGCTGATATTTAGGATTCGGATTAAAATTAAATTACTCCTTTTTTGACAACCGGCTTCGGATTGAAGAGTCTGCCGGTCTTGTATGACTTCAAAAGTGCTTTCACAACCACCCCGTCATAGCGTTTTTCCGAGTTTTTGCCGATGTCAACAAGAGCTTCCTTCAAATTCATACCTTCTTTGTTGATTCCACCGACTGTTGTCATAATATCCAAATCTTTTGCGACGACGAGAATTTTACCAAGTAGTGGAACATCTGCAGGTTTGACATCTTCTGGATATCCTGAGCCATCAAATCTGGAATACTGACTGCGAATTATCGGCAAAACTTCGTCAATATCTTTCATGTTCTTGACAAGATTTTCGCAGGTATTTATTGCCGTTTCCATCTTCTTAACCTTGCTGACTGCATCAACATCTGAACCGAGTTTTCCAAGGTCGTGAAGAACCGCAGCAAGTTCAAGCCAATATCTCTGCTGACGTGTAAGACGCATTTCCGTTCCGATAGCAGCACAATAATTCATTGCACGTCTGGAATGTCCCTTCATTTTCGGGTTTTTATCCTCAAGAAGTGAAACTAGCGAATGAATCGTGCTGAACATAGTTTCCTGCTGCTTAATCACTGCTGTAATTGAGTCAAAAGCAGTGGCGGTCATGATTGCAACAGCTGCGACAAGCTCAAGATCCTCAGTGCTGAAAGATTCTCGAGAATCATTCTTGCTGAAATACACAGTGCCATGGATTTCGTTTCTTGATGTTAGCGGAGCAGCGACAACCGAACGAATTTTCTTAATCACAACTGATTTTGTCGATGAAAAACGAGCATCCGAGGTTGCATCAGTTGTCATAATCGGCTTACCCATTTCAAGCACACGTTTGACAATGCTAGTTGAGATGATCACCGATTTTTTTAAATCTTGACTTGCAGTTCGCCATGATGAATGAGGGACAAGCTTGTTTTCTTTTTTATCTTTGACGAAAATGTAGCCAGATTCAGCATCAATTGTTTTACCGAGTTCTGCAAGAATTTTCGACAGCATTTTGCGAACGGATTTCTCTGCTGAAATAATTTTGTTTATACTGTAGATTGTACTGAGATTTCGCATCTCACGTTGATCCGTTTGATGTGTCATATCCGGCAGAGCACTAATATCAATGGTTATTGTTTGTGCAAAATCATCTTCATGATTTTTGTCGTTAAATTCGTAGTCAACACCATCTTGCTCAGCATGTTTTTTCTCAATTTCCGCAGGTGTTTCCTCAATACATATCTGAGATTGACCGATTCTGATAACATCACCAATCTGGAGAATTTCTTCGGTTATCAGCTCATCGTTCACGTATGTTCCATTGCTTGAAACGAGATCTTTTATGAAATACATATCACCAATACGGAAAATCTCAGCATGATTTCGACTTGCACCCTTATCACCGATTGTTAAACCTTCAGGTACGTCGCGTCCGATTGTCAATGAATCTGTTGACAGATCCATAGTAAGTCCAGTATTTGGTCCGCTTTTTACTCTTAAAATTGGCATAATGCATCCTTTCAAAAAAAATCTGAGTTGTCACGAAATTGTCATAACTATAAATATTATTAAATACCGAACATGAAAACAATATATTACAAAACATTAGCGAAATTGCATAATTTTCATTTTAACGGATATGATAATGAAAAAAAGTTGGGTTAAAAAATAAAATGAACATACAAAAGTTATTTGATTTATAGCACTAATACTATATATTGTATTTATGTGCAATTAATCATTACATTTTAGGAGATTGTACAATGCGATGTCCTTTTTGTGAAAATCCGAAAACGAGAGTTGTTGATTCACGAGAATTGAACGAAGGATTTACAGTTAGAAGACGAAGGATTTGCGAGGACTGCGAAACGAGATTTACTACATATGAATCATTGAAAATACACGAAATGAAGGTTCTCAAGCGCAATAAGAAATATGAGTCCTTCGACAAAGATAAAATTGTAGGTAGTATAAAGCGTGCTTGCATTAAGCTACCGATAAAAGCTGAGGAGATTGAAGAGATTATCCGAGAAGTTGAAGGGCGGATCTGGCGCAATTCATCACGCGAAATCAATTCAAGGGATATTGGGAAGATTATACTCAATCATTTGAAAAAGGTTCATCCACTTGCTTTTTTACGGTTTGCCAGCGTTTTTTTTGAGTATGAATCGCTTGATGAACTTATTAAGAATACGCTTGACCTTAAGCGGGAAATTGAAGACTTTGCAGAATCAAGTAAGGATACTGAGAAAATTTCTGATGAGGATACTGCAAAACAAATGATAACGGATAATCTTATCGAAGATTTAAGCAGGAATCTTCTCGAATC
>CAYZQB010000261.1:0-3258 GCA_964480395.1 uncultured Planctomycetia bacterium | reverse complement strand
TTGCTAGACACAGGCAGGGATGCCTGTGCCACCATTTACAATGTTTTCTATCCACGTTTGGCACTGGTCTAGCCAGGATTCTTCGTTGCACTCACCATGTTCATTCCAATCAGAATGACACCTTGGGATATTTCCAATGCAAAACAAACCATTTTGGTGTATGAAAATCGAAAGTGTGGTTGATATTCTCGATGTATTCCCTGAGATTGCTTCGCTTCCGATGGTCGCTCGCAATGACAATGTGGGTGTTAGTAAAGCAAACAGCATGTTAGATTTACGTGTCAATCAATCAGGTCGAAAGAAAACAGGATTTATCCTGCTCGCAATGATATCGATGATGAAAAGTGGTTATACTGGTTTTATCTCGCTGATTTTCTCGAAGACTTCCTCTGCGAGTTTTTTGTGATCTTCGTCCGTCAGACTGCGTTTTATCAGTTCACTTGCGATTTTCAACGAATTTTCAAGCGTAGTGTTTTTGAGTTCTGCCATCGCAGCTTTTTTCTCAAGGTTAATTTCTCGTTTTGAGCGTTCGAGGATTTCTTTTGCTTCATCTTTTGCTTTTTTCTCGATTCTAAGCTTAATTCTTTCGCCTTGCTCTCTGCCTTCACGTCTTATCAACTCGATTTCCTCGTTAACGTTGGAAATTTTCTCGTCATAAGCTTTTTTTTCGGTTTCAGCATCCAAGCGCAATTGTTTTGCATCAGCAATATCTTTTGCAATCTTTTCAGCACGATCGTTAATCATTTTTGCAATCGGTTTCCATGCAAAACGGGACATAATCCATAAAAAGATGATAAATGCCAAGAACGTGTAGAAAATCAACGAAATGTCGAAGTCCATCAATCCCGGACTTGCTTCTGCCTCGGTATTCTCTGAAGCAAAAATGACAAAATCGAACAAGTTTACGTCAAACATCGGCTTCTCACTGAAATTTTCACATGTATATCAATGTGTCACTAAATGGGCTTATGAAAGTGAGTTTGTCGCCAAAAAAGCGATAACACAGGCGAAAAGTGCAACACCTTCGAGAAGGAAGCCAAGCAACATGCTTGTACCTCGTATCGAGTTCGCAACTTCCGGCTGACGTGCCATGCCATCTGCCATACCAGTTACAATTTTACCTAGCCCGAATGCTGCACCAATAACAATTAAGCCAACACCCATAATTGCACCGGCAATACCGATACCTGCGCCGACTGAACTTAATTCTGCAATTACTAATGAAATCATTAAAACTCCTTCCGAATGCTTTTAGCTAGTTTTTTTACAAGCATCAAGCCATTCCTGCAAGTTTCAATTCAGGCAATCAGCACATTTTCTAAAAATAATCATTATGTTGTGTCCCAGAACTAAAAAGAATGCAATTGTTTCAATTCACAAACTGTAAGCTCATGCTTCATCATCGTCAGCGTAATCATCAATCTCCTTGCCAATGCCGAATCTGGTTGAAATTTTACGAAATTTTTTCTTGAATTTATCAACAAAAGTTGTGTATTCCTCAAGTGTCATGAGGTTGTAGATTAAGGATTTCAACAGCTCAGGTAATTGTGTAAATGACGGGTCAATCAATAGTCTTTCGGATTTTAAACCTTCGTCGAAACCGACAGGACCAAAAGCTAGAATAGGTCCGAAATTGTACTTTTCTACAGGTGAAAAACCTTCAATGAAATCGCCGATTGGTGCATCGTCCTGCCAGAATCGTTGATTTCTACTTCCCCATTGCGAAAACATTAATCGCTGCCAGATTGAGTTTAAAACTCCCCAAGGCGAGAGTTTTCCACCTGTATCTTTAAGTGATTTCTTCAGTATGGGCCAAATGAGTATGTTTGCGTCTAGTTTATATGCAGGCAAAACAGGTGGCACAAGCGAATATGCAATAAAAGGTTCATCAGAAGTGCTGCAATTATCAGCAACAAGTTTGAATCGCTCAAAGGACGCTTGCTGAATCTCCTCAAGTGTCGGTTCATCCGATAATTCGAAAGGTGGCAGCTCTTTTTTGTAATCTTTTTTCAATTCCTTGAAGCTGAATACCTGAGGTTTCCACTTGGGAACAGTAAATTTTTTAGTAATAGACTTTGATTGACTGCTCAATTCATTAGATTGTCTGCTCAAAAGTGAAATATACTTTGAGAACGCTTCAAACGATAATGAATGAATCTGAGAAACAAGACTTGCAGGTTCATTATTCTGATACAAAAGTGAAATAATAAAGGATGCCCATTCAACCGGATAGCCTGCAGAGAAGGATTTTTCAGTTTTCCAGCATGAAATCACGGGTGGTACGAGAGGATAATCTTCTTTGTTTTCCCAAAGCAGAGAACTCTCGGAAAATATACTCATCAAAAATGCCGATAATGCAGCAGGATCAAAAGCTGAGAATCTCGCAGAAGATGCTGCTGGAATCCCTTTCACCAAGAATTGCAGTGAAATCACACCAACAGAACCTGCAACAAGATTCAGTGTTTTCTTCGATTTTTTGGCAATCTTAATCTTTTTCTTTGATGTGCCGTGTCTAACACCACCAGGAATCAATGTGATAATTGGTTTAAGCTTGTTTTCTTCGATTAAGTCATTAACTTTTTCAAGCGTTTTGGTGAAAACTTTGCCACCTTCGTTTGATTTCGGAGTAAGCACAATTATAAGATGTCCGGGCATTTCCTTTTTTGCGCAAACAAAATCTCGAATCAGCGATGCAGTTATCGCAAGAGGTCCTGCAACAGACAAAACCCCGGGACCGTAAAGAAACTGACTCTCGGATTTACCTTCGAATTCTATCGCTGCATCGTCAGGCTCAAAATATGTTTCATTAGTTTGTGGATTGTAATATGTATATCCAAGCCCGATAACTACAGCCCGATTACTTCTACCGGTAATATGCAAAATCAGCGGTTCAGATAGGTCAAGCTCCTCATGTGAATTCGCCAGATTGGCACTTGCTGGATAATAAACTGAAACATCAGATGAACGCAAATCTCTGATGAATTCAAAAACAATACACGATTCACTTTGCTGCCTAAGTAAATGACGTGCAAATGTCAAAAGATTCAATTTACTTGATGAATCAGTCACAATATATACTCGTTAAAATCACAAGCTTTATTAATTATTATTATGCGATATATTATCAGAAATTATTTTAAATCTCTTTTTTATTTGCATTTTTAGGAGTTTTTGCCACTACGAACATGATGTATCACAAAGAAGGTCAGGCATTCAAAAATTCAGTGGGTCAGGCATTCAAAAATTCAGTGGGTCAGG
>CAYZQB010000260.1:0-3284 GCA_964480395.1 uncultured Planctomycetia bacterium | reverse complement strand
TAAAACCTGGTTACAGAGGGATGTTGCCGTGTTTACGAGGTGGATTATCCTGTCGTTTGGTTTTAAGCATTTCAAGAGCCTGAATTATGCGCAGCCGGGTACGTCGTGGCTCGATAACGTCGTCAACATAACCTTTTTCCGCAGCTGTGTATGGATTTGCGAATTCTTTACGGTATTCATCCTCGAATTCCTTAGCGAGTTCTTTTGCTTTTTCTGGTGTTTCCGCTTTTTTGAGCTCTTTTCGATATAGAATTTCAACTGCACCTTTTGCGCCCATGACTGCGATTTCTGCGCTGGGCCATGCAAAATTTATATCAGCCCTAATATGTTTAGATGCCATAACATCATAAGCACCGCCATAAGCTTTTCGCGTGATAATTGTAACCTTCGGCACGGTTGCTTCCGCAAATGCATACAGAAGTTTTGCGCCGTTAAGGATAATTCCACCCCATTCCTGAACCGTTCCCGGAAGGAAACCGGGGACATCGACAAAAGTTACAAGCGGGATATTGAATGCATCGCAGAAACGCACAAATCTTGCAGCTTTTTTCGAGCAGTTGATATCAAGGCAGCCAGCGAGAACACGTGGATTATTTGCTACAACTCCAACGCTTCTGCCGTTTAATCTTGCGAAACCGACGATAATATTCTGTGCATAATTTTCGTGAATTTCGAAGAAATCGTTGTCATCGACAACCGCATTTATAACATTGTGCATATCATAGGGTTTATTGGCATCATCAGGTACAATTGTATTTAATTCGTCATTCGTACGCTCTGGTGGGTCATTTGTTGGGAATCTAGGTGCATCTTCGAGATTATTTTGTGGTAGAAACGAAATCAACTTACGAATCTGTTTGAACATCTCTTCTTCGTCAGGTGAAATATAGTGACAAACACCTGATTTTACAGCATGGGTCATCGCGCCACCTAAATCTTCATCAGTAACGACCTCATTTGTAACTGTTTTGACAACCTTCGGACCGGTAACAAACATATAACTCTTTTTATCGTTCATGAATATGAAATCGGTGATAGCGGGTGAATATACAGCACCACCAGCACATGGACCGACAACTGCGGAAATCTGAGGAATCACACCCGAATAAAGCGTATTCAAAAGGAAAATATCGGCATAACCCGCAAGAGAAACAACACCTTCCTGAATTCTTGCACCGCCGGAGTCGTTTATGCCAATCACAGGTGCACCAACTTCACCAGCAAGTTCCATGACTTTGATGATTTTTTGAGCATAAGTCTCGGATAACGAACCACCGAAAACCGTGAAATCCTGCGAAAAAACAAAAATCTGTCTGCCATCAATCGTGCCATAACCCGTAACAACGCCGTCACCAAGCGGACGGTCTTTTTCCATGCCGAAATGATGACTGCGATGTCTTACGAACATATCGAGTTCAACGAATGAATTATCATCAAGAAGCAGATTGATTCGTTCTCTAGCAGTATGTTTGCCTTTGCTATGCTGAGATTCAATTCTCTTGATTCCACCACCTAAATAAGCTTTTTCGCGCAACTCGAAAAGCTGTTTGAGTTTTTCCTCGTTACTCATTATTCCATCCTTGCTTTATTGATTAACAGACGGTATATCTTTAACACCGTCAGCGTTTATTTCAATGAAAAAGTGAAATGCAATATCTTTTGTATTTAGATGTTCGGATTCAAGACAATTTTGAGCAGACCGTAAACAATTGTGAAAATAATCCGTAGAAACAATAAATCTGCAAAACTGTTGTACGTTTCGTTACTGAATTTATAATCGAAGAAAAAACTAGGTGAATGATGATTAATGTAACTAAAACGACTATAGATAATGCGTTAAATAAAACAGATACAACACGAATCGAAAGAATGTGTGATTATTTCACCGAGATTCGCAATCGTATCGGTCGCAAGATTTTCGGGCAGGAAGCAGTTGTAGAGCAGCTTTTGATTTCGTTTTTTGCAGGTGGTCATACACTTTTCATTGGTGTTCCCGGTCTTGCGAAAACCCTTCTTGTGCGTACATTATCTGAGGTTATGGGGCTCGATTATAACCGAATTCAGTTCACGCCTGACCTTATGCCATCGGATATCACCGGAACTGATATTATCGGTATAACTCATGAGGGTAGTCGTGAATTCAATTTCATTCCTGGACCTTTATTTACAAACATTGTTCTCGCCGACGAAATCAACAGAACTCCGCCGAAAACCCAGGCATCACTTCTGGAAGCGATGGAAGAATACACAGTTCATGTTGGTGGTAGAAAATATGATGTTCCGAAGCCGTTTTTTGTGTTGGCGACTCAGAATCCAATAGAGCAGGAGGGAACGTATCAGCTTCCAGCGGCTGCACTTGACAGGTTCTTGTTCAACATTTTCATTGATTATCCAGACAATGAAACCGAGAAAAAAGTTGTTGAAATCACAACATCTCGTGATGAAGAAGACCTGCAGGTTGTGCTTTCACGCGAGGAAATCATAAAACTTCTCGATCTTGTTCGCAGATTTCCGATAAGCCAGGAACTCATCGAATATGCTGTCTCGCTGACCCGTTATTCGCGTCCTTTGGAAAGTCCGTCGGAAATTGTACATGAATGGATTGCATGGGGTGCAAGTCCTCGCGCATCGCAGGCGTTGATTCTAGGAGCGAAAGCTCGAGCGATTCTTCACGGCAGAATGGAAGCAAAACCTCAGGACATGCGTGCGATTGCTCAGCCGATTTTGCGTCACAGGATGCTAGCAAATTTTCATGCGGAAAGTGAAGGCGTCAGGACAGACGATGTCATCAAAGAAATCATTAAACAGGTTCCGAGACCTGCAGGAGATGTTTCGCCTGACGAGGAGATTCGAGCAATCAAACGAAAGAAAAAGTTTTTCCTTATGAAATGGCTTTGGGAGCCGGAAACTACAAAGGTAAAAGAGGAACGGATTCTTCTTGAAAAAGCACTCGCACCGTCGAAATTATCGAAAATCATCGAATCCCAGCAGGAAGGCACTTTCACGAAACGTCCGGTTTTAGTTGCCGGGCTTCTCATGGCTGTGTTCTCGATTTTGCTGCTGCTTGCAGGATTGAATATATTCAAAGGTGATATCAGCGAAATATCCGGTTTCATTCAGATTCTGTTAATTTTATATGCCATCACAACAGGAATTTCAGGCGTTGCAACAATATTCAACAAGAATAAAATACCAGGAATTTTGCAGAAATTCGCATCTTTTTCGTTGATATTGCTGATACCTGCTGTCATCGGCACATTATTGACTGCTGCAATCGGAAAACT
>CAYZQB010000259.1:0-3324 GCA_964480395.1 uncultured Planctomycetia bacterium | reverse complement strand
TGTTTTTGACCGAAAAAGAAAAAATTGCAAAATATTGCGCAAAACAACTTGCTGATATCAATTCTGAAACAGCAATTTCTTTTATGCTTGAAGGTTTGAAACACGAAAAAAGCTTGATTGCCGATGCTTCCGCTTTCGGACTTATCTGGCTTAGCGATAAATCATTCTTTACAGAACTCGTCAGAGAGGACGAAATTGTTAACAAAATCCTGCGAAACGAAGAAATGGATGAACATAATATCATCGCGACTCTGAAAGTTCTTGGAAGTATTGGAAAATCCGAGCCAGATGCAAAATGGATAAAGCAATACTGCCCGTATCAAAATAAAAGTGAGGTAAAATCCGCAATTGATGCAGCCATCGTTGCAATTGAAACAAGAGAAAGTGAAGGTAAGTAAATCCACTTTTAAATTGCGTCCCCTTTGCATATTTCACGGAATATCATGGTTTTGTATAGTCAGCTCTACACGTGTCATTCCGAGGGAGTGAAGCGACCGAAGCAATCTCACGAGTTGCATCGATTGTTTCAAACACACATCAAATTTTCATAAACTGCAATCAAAAATCTGTATCGTGAATACATTCTCGATACGGAATCCAAAGGTTTTTTGAGTGTCCAAAAAAAGAAACAGATACTTAGTGAAACTTCGTGCAATTCGTGGCAAAAAAAATATTCTTTTAGTGGCGTTTACTATAAGCAATTACATGAAAAACAAAGACGAAAAACGATCGTTCTCAATCACAGGCATTAAACTGCGCAAAAATGACTGGAATAGATTCAGGATTATCATTGCTGCTACACTTTTCGGATTTCTAACGACAACGACCGCTGTTATTTTCAAGTATTACGGTCAAAATATATTCATCGTTTTGCTTATCGCTTCTCTAATATCGTTTGTTTGGCTGTTAGTTGAGTGGATTAATCGCAAGGGTGATTACGATTTTTTCGACATTAAGCAGAAGAAACGTAATATTAGAATTCGAGAAGGTTTGTGGCGCGGATTATTCTGGCTTCTTGTTCCTGTAAGCATTTTTTCGCTTAATTGGTGGCAGGAATCTAATAACAATATGATTGCGATGCTGGTGTTTTCGATTTCAGCACTATCACTCATAATATGCTGGATTTTCCTCTATAAACAGCGAAAACGCGCCAAGTTTCTGTGGACTGAGCCGAAAAGCGGTAAAATCACGAAGTTCGGATTTCTGCATTCATCAATGACTTTTTTGCTTGGAATAGTTGCGTTGCAGACTGGATTGAACCTGGTTTACGGCTTGTTCGCAGTGCTTTTTTCGTTAATTATCGTCTCAATGATCCTGTCGCGCATGAATTTCATCAAGCTTGAGATTACAAGAAAGATTCCGACTGAGTTATTCGCTTTGACCCCGACCGAAATTACGACAGTTATTAGGAACAAAAAACGGTTTATTTCCGTTTACTCGATATGGATGGAAGAAGCATGGCCTCCTGAACTCGAATATCCTGAAAAACTGCCGTCAGCGTATGCTCTGCAAATCGGTGCTGGTGATGCACAAAAGCTCAAATATGACATTACTTTTCCAAGGCGTGGGGTGTTTAATTTCATGGGTTTTACTTTTGCAACCCGTTTTCCGTTCTCAATGTTTACTTATTATCATTATCTGAAGCAGAATCTTGATGTTATTATTTTTCCGCGATTGGTAAAGCTTCCTCAAAGACTGAGCATTCCGGATAATAATGTTTTGCATCATTCCAACCATTTTACAATGCGACAAAATCGAGATACAGGTGATTTTCGCTCTTTGCGCGAGTATATTCCAGGGGTCGATGATGTGCGGAGAATTCATTGGAAAACGACGGCACGTCAGCAAAAGCCGATTTTGCGCGAGTTCGAGCTTGCCAAGGAAAACTCTCATATGATTGTGCTTGAATTGTCAAAATCAAGCAAACTTTTTGAACGAGGTATTGAGCTGGCAGCATCACTGATTAACGAAGCATTCAAAAATTCAATCGGATTTATTCTTGTCATTCCTGCAATCGAAATGCTGATTGTAACAAAACCAAGCCGAAATGAGAAAAACAGAGCATTCAATATACTCGCAAAACTTCAAGGATTTGAAAATGATAAAGATTCCGAGAAATATTGCGAAAAAATCGACAAACACATGCTTGAAATCAATAATTTTGCCAATCCGGTCTCGAATGTAATTATTCTGTCGATAGATGGAAGCGAATGTTTTCAGAAATGGTGCAGCAGAAACCTTGAGTATTTCAGCAATAAGCTTTTATACGAAATAAATCGCGAAAAATAACTGTAGCATTCTGATTTTAGAATTATTTCGGTTCTGTAATTAAAATAATATTAGAAATGTGGTATATTGGGATTTTATGCTGAAATTATACTCCTAATTTAACGATGTTTTGTTTATTCAAAGTCAATGAGTATCAGGATTTATATGTACGACGATGTAAATAAATTTATTCGTTCCTTGTACGGCGAGGGTTTCATCCCTTTGCATGAGCCAAGATTTGTCGGAAACGAGAAAAAATACTTGCTCGATTGCATAGACAGCACATTTGTTTCAAGCGTTGGCGAATATGTAACCAGATTTGAAAATGACATCGCGAAATATGTTGGCTCAAAATACGCAGTTGCAACCATGAACGGAACCGCAGCGTTACATATCGCCCTTTTGCTGGCAGGCGTTAGACCCGACGACGAAATACTGATGCAACCCTTGACTTTCGTGGCGACATGCAATGCAATCATGTATTGCAGTGCAATTCCAGTGTTCATCGACGTTGACGTTGATACGCTGGGACTTTCACCCGCTAAACTCGCTGATTTCCTTGAATCCGAAACACTCATTAAAGATGACGGATTTTGCTATAACAAAATTACAGGCAATCGAATCAGTACATGCGTGCCGATGCACACTTTCGGACATCCTGCAAAAATCGATGAGATTGCACAAATCTGTGAGAAATTTAATATCACATTGATTGAGGATGCTGCGGAATCTATTGGTAGCAGGTTCAAAACCAAACATACCGGAACTTTCGGAAAAGCAGGTGTTTTGAGCTTTAATGGCAATAAAACAGTTACGTCAGGCGGTGGTGGTGCAATAATCACGGATGATGTGGAATTTGCGAAACGGGCTAAACATATTACGACAACCGCAAAGATTCCCCATCGCTGGGACTTTGAACACGATGAAATCGCATACAATTATCGGCTTCCAAACATTAATGCAGCACTGGCTTGTGCTCAGCTTGAGAAGCTTGATGAATTTATTGCTAATAAACGTACGACAGCATTGAAATACAAGGAGTTTTTCGCAGACACT
>CAYZQB010000258.1:0-3338 GCA_964480395.1 uncultured Planctomycetia bacterium | reverse complement strand
GACCCGTGTGCGACTTCTGCTGGGATGCCCATACTCGTGATAACGTGCGACGGCTCAAGCGACCCCGAGCTGCAAGCACTTCCGGTCGAGACCGCAACGCCTTTGTTGTCAAGCATTAGCAGGAGCGACTCGCCCTCGACATACTTGAAGCTTATGTTTACGGTGTTTGGCACGCGCAATTCCATGTGCCCGTTGAGTTTGACCTCGTCTAACCTGCTAAGAAGGTTATCCTGCAATCTGTCGCGCAAGCTCCGAATTCTCTCGATTGTGCCGTCCTCAAGATCCATGAGAACCTCTTCAACAGCCTTACCGAATCCGATAATCCCAGCTGGATTCTCGGTTCCCGGACGCATTCTTTTTTCCTGATGTCCACCGTGCATCAACGGCTCGAGTTTCAGCCCCTTGCGGATGAAAAGTGCAGCGGTTCCCTTGGGTCCGTAGATTTTATGCGCAGAAACGGTCAGCATGTCCGCGCCGAATTCCCCAACCTTAAACGGAATTTTTCCCAGTGCCTGCACAGCATCGACGTGGAAAAGTGCGCCATTTGCTTTCGCTATTTTACCTATCTCAGCAACCGGTTGTATTGTGCCAATTTCGTTGTTTGCATAAAGTGTCGAGACAATTAGTGTGTTTTCGTCGATTTCACGTCTGGCAACTTCAATGTCGATGATTCCATCAGGTTTAACAGGCAGAAAACATACGTTGAATCCTTTGTTTACGAGATATTTCGCAGATTGCTGCACGCATGGATGTTCAATTGATGAAACCACGATTTTGTTCCGTTTTTCTGCTATCTTTGAAAAAGCAACCCCTTTCAGCGCAAGATTATTCGATTCTGTCCCGCATGTAGTGAAATACAGCTCATCAGCAGTAACCCCAAGAGCATTTGCGATAGTTTCACGGGCAGCTTCAATAGCTTGTCTGACCTTTTTTCCAAAACTATGTACACTCGACGGATTCCCGTAAGATTCGCGCAAATAAGGCATCATCGCCTCAAGAACTTCTTCGCGCAAGGGAGTTGTTGCATTATTATCGAGATAAATATTTTTCATGATATTCAATACTCCATACGTAAACTTTCAGCATAAAACTTAATAGTATTGTAACAACGAATATCAACTTAAGATTTCGCAAGTTTTAGAACTTTTTTCATAATATCGAAAATTTTGTATTTTTATCTATAATTTATTAAATCCCCAATTATCACAAATAACTTTCATTTAAAATATATTTAATTTGTATTTCCATTGATAAATGCATCATAATGCCAAAACAATTATAAATGTTATTTTTAATCAGTCAGATGTTATTTAATGGAAAATAATTCAACTTTTTAGACAAAAATCATCCGATAAATTATGACTTATTTACGGTTATTATGTTTCAATTGCATCGTTTATTGCATTCGCTGCTTCTTGTGACAGTCCTTTATCTTGTGCAACTTTCAAAGTTTGTTTTCCTAAAAGTTTATATAATTCCAGCAAATCAGGTATGCTAGTCTGCAACGCTTGAATATGTTCGATAATTGTCGAAGTATCACCACGCTCGATAGGTCCGGTCAGAGCTTTTGGAGTTCCAAGTTTCTCGAAATTGCTTATTGTTCCTTTAAGCAGAGGTACGAGAAGTTTTCGCGCAGTTTCCTCGTCCAATCCAATTTGCTTATAAATTCTCATCGCGACATCGTATAAAGTAATCGAATAATTGCAGGCAATCACCGCTGCTGCATGATACAACGGCTTATGCCCCGATTCTATGCTGATAGGAATCCCTTGAATCTCCTTCACTAAATCCGATAGAAATTCCTGAGCGTAGGAATCACCTTCAATTGCGCAATATGTGCCAGCGAAAGTGTTGAAAGCTTGTGTTGAATCTGAGATTGATTTTAGGGGATGCAAGGAACCAGTATGAAATCCAATCTCTCGCAATCCCTTAAGATTTTGACTCGATTTATGACCGCTGAAATGAAAAACAATTGAATTTTTATTAATTTCTACTTCATTTGACAGTTTTTCGAGAATATTCTTCTGCACATCAATTATGTGATTATCTTGAGTCGCAATGCAAATAATTTCGAAATCAACAATATCAGTTGTTGATAATTCATCACTTACAAGGAACTTGAAAATGTCCGAAGACAAATGTTTTTTAGCAGTATCGAGAGATTTTTTACTTTTTCCAAGCAGTGTAATTTCTTTGAAACCGATTGATTCTAAAAGCAGCGCAAATGTTGTCCCCACCTTGCCTGGTCCGATTATTAAAACTTTTTTCTTAGACATCGAAAACTCCAAATAACGCTGATAAAATCAGAACATACTTTACGTACAAAGGAATTTATGCAAAACTGTTGTGATTACCATTTGAGGTATAACATGATTACGATTCAATGTCATCAGTGTCGGAAAAAATTCCAGGTTAAGGACGAAATCGGCGGACAGACTGTGAAATGTACATTTTGCAGTGAGGACAATGTTGTACCTGAAGCGGAGGCATATCACAAATATATCAAAGCGATAGAATTGATTGATAATCGCAATGACCAGAAACAAATTCGTGCAATTAAGCTGATCGAAGAGCTTGACGAGGAAGTCGGCGCAGAACTCATACATCAGCGCATCAATGATTTTTCGCATAATGTTCTCATCTATGCGATACGAGTGCTTTTGAAAAAGGGTGAAAAAGGTCGCGATTACGTAAGAAATTTTATTCTAAAATCGAATGATTTTGAGATTTTGCGAAAGGTTGTGCCTGGCGTAGAATCTGAGATGGCAATATTTCTTTCTGAGGAGATAAAAAAGCATACGTTTGAAGAGAAGCATATTGTTCAAATTTTACCCTTTTTGCCTGAAGTGCAAGACGAAATAATCTTTGATGCCCTTGATGATATTGATGAGCAATTCCCGAATTTAATTATGATAGTGAAGCAGATTCGTGTGAAACTCCTGAGATTGTTCGAGGAAATGCCTGAGCAGAAGAAATCGGGCTGCAGCTTTGTGTTCTTCATTCTCATCGCTGCGGCAGTGGTTCTCCCGTTTATTCTTTAGCCACAGAGACACAGAGATTTTCTTTTCATCACAAAGTACACGAATAATCACAAAATTCGCTAACGCTAACATAAAATGAGAAATGTAATACATAATTAGTATTCGGTCAGTAACTTTGCATAGTCTCTGAGATTACCACGCTTCGCTCGTAATGACAGTGTCTCTATATTTATCAGACAACAAAAATTTGTAAAATATCCACATTTACTGGTGTTCTAGTACACAGTAACAGAAGTTTTAAATATTGGTAGGACAGGCTTCCTAGCCTGTCAATGATGATGCTGAAGGAGTCAGGCA
>CAYZQB010000257.1:0-3362 GCA_964480395.1 uncultured Planctomycetia bacterium | reverse complement strand
ATACTATCGAAACCATGAGTTCCGGCGTACTCGTGCCGAATGCAACGAGGGTTAGACCGATTACCAGAGGTTTTACCCCAAATGCCCTTGCAAGCCGTGATGAACCTTTAACGAGGTATTCCGCGCCGTAATACAGCCCTAAAATGCCGACCACGATGAAAACCATTGAAAGCCATAAGCTTTTCACTTCCACGAACGCCAAAATTTGCGCAGTTGTATCCATATATCATCCCTTCCTAAATATTTAGTATTTTATCCGAATATAATAATACAAATGCTTGTACAACGCTATTTTCATTTTATGTAAAGATTATGATTTTTTTGTGGCTTTTAGCGTGAAAGTCAATGGTAATTTGTCTTCAAAATCGGGTAAAATCCACCAACCGTCTTCATCTTCAACCATCCATGGGAAACCTTTGTAAAACAATTTGTTGTATTCGTTGAAAAACTCAATCTGCATCCCCGCATTAATCAAGCTGTTGATAATATCGCTAACAGTCCAAAACCATTCCGAAGTTGACGATTTTACAACGAACGTTTTATCTGCATAATCGGGATGTTCGCCTTCCCAAAGCAAAGGTTCATTGTTGCTTGAATACGGATATTTAACACTCAATCCTTCTACATTTTCGTCATCGAAAACCTGTTTAATCGGATGACTGTCCATGATGTAAAAAGTTCCGCCTGGCTTGAGATAACTTGCGACAATGCGTCCCCACTCCTCAATATCTTTGAGCCAGCACAGAACACCTTGCGAAGTATAAACATAATCAAACTTCTCCGTGAGTTTATCCTTCAGGTCATAGATGTTTGAATGGATAAATGTTGCTTTGATGCCAGTTTCCTTTGAAAGCTTGTGTGCGAGTTCAATTGATTTTTCCGAGAAATCAACTCCGGTTACTTTTGCACCAAGTCGTGCCAAAGAAAGTGTGTCAGTTCCGATATGACACTGCAAATGAAGCATGTTTTTGCCCGAAATATCACCGATTTCGTTAATTTGTATGTCATCAAGCGTTATGCCATCAGGTTCGAAAAGCGGTTTTATATAATATGCGTTGTAATGCACGGGTGCGATTTTGTCCCAGTGTTTCAGGTTTAATGCTTCAGCTTTTTTTTGTTCGTTTTTCATGTTTATCTTTGCAAATGTTGTTTTGAATTTCAAAATTATTTATACAAAAAGGAGCAAACTTACTGCCATTACCGCCATGCCTGCAACAAGCCCATAAATCGCATGATGATGCTCGCCATATTTCTCGGCAGTTGGCAGAAGCTCGTCCAGTGAGATGAACACCATGATACCTGCAACTCCAGCAAAAAGTACGCCGAAAACCGTTGGGCTGAATATAAAATAAAACACGCCGAATCCTATGATTGCACCTACAGGTTCTGCAATACCGGATAAAAATGACAGCCAGAACGCCTTTTTCCTACTACCCGTCGCATAATAAATTGGCACTGAAACCGCGATACCCTCAGGAATGTTGTGAATTGCAATTGCGATTGCGATTGCGATACCAACGTTCGGCTCAGTGAGTGCACCAGTAAATGTTGCCAAACCTTCAGGGAAATTATGTATAGCTATGGCAAGTGCTGTAAATAAACCCACGCGGTATAGCTTTCTACGCTTTTGCGATTCGGTTTCCGGTAGTTTCATCTCCTCAACACCTTTGACTTCATGCGGATTCTCAAAACTTGGTACAAGCTTGTCAATTATGCCGATAAACAGCATTCCACCGAAAAAAGAAAGTGTTGTAATCCAATAGCCGTGAGATTCTCCATGCACAGAAACCAGGCTATCTTTGGCTTTTACGAAAATCTCAACCAATGAAACATATATCATGACGCCTGCTGAGAACCCAAGCGAGATTGACAGCATCTTGGTGTTGGTACGCTTGGCGAAAAACGCTATTGCACTGCCAATTCCGGTACTCAGACCGGCGAATGTTGTTAATGCGAACGCAAATAATACAGTATTCAAACTAACATCCGTTGAGCCGAATATCATATATCCTCCCTATATTCCTCATTTAAGTAAAATAACAACCTTGTCAGATATCAACCAACAGAAACTACAATGCTCAATTTTAACTTATTCATAAGATTTTCATCCTTGAGGAAAATATCTTTGTTTAATACATTTTTTTTTCATAAAATCGTAAAAGCTTTAATTCGCGGAGTAACTTATGAAAAGAGATAAAATTATCAAAATTATTAAGAAACACGTGGTTAATAACATTGATGATGTGGACATTAATGACATTGACGAGAGCAAATCGATTAAGGAATATGGCGCGAACAGCCTGGATATAATCGAAGTTATTTCAGGTTCGATGCGCGAATTAAAGATTAAAATCCCACGCACAGAACTTGCTGAAATCACTACAATAAACGAACTCGCCGAGAAATTCATGCAATTCAAAAAATGATAAATTAATCATTTATTAAGCCAACTTCCTGAATATTAGATCTTGGCGGAAAGTTTGTAGCATGTCAAAAAATAATCTCAGATTCAGTCTTGCTGATTTTCATTTTACAGACAATCCTAACATACTTGAACCACCCGAAGATTTCACAGAATGGATAAGCAATCCTGATGTACAAATGGGCTGGCGACTCTTTGAACAGCAGTTAACATCTGCACCGAAAACAACGACCACGATTAGAAGTAGTATTGACGGCAAAGAAAGACGCATAATCAATCTGACTTCCTACAATTATCTCGGACTTTCTACGCATCCTGAGGTTATTCAGGCAGCACGTGAAGCACTTGAAATTTATGGTCTCGGGGCATCAGGCGCACCTTTTTTATCTGGAACCTTTGACATACATAAGGAATTCGCTGAGAAACTAGCTAAATTCAAGCAAAAGGAAGCATGCATACTCTTTTCAAGCGGACTTGCCGGCAATCTCGGTACAGTGCAGGGATTGCTGCGTAAAGGAGATTTTTTTGTCATTGATGAAAAAGCACATAGAAGCCTTGTTGATGGTGGGATTCTGTCGGGTGCAAAAATTCTCATGTTTGAGCACAACAATGCAGATTCACTCGATGAAATGCTTTCTAAAACAAATGGAAAACGAGCACTTGTGGGCATTGAGGGTGTTTACTCCATGGATGGCGACCTTGTTAAGCTTCCGGAAATCAGCGAAGTTTGTGAGCAATATAATGCACCGATTTTAATTGATGAGGCACATTCGACATTGATGTTTGGTGAAAATGGACGAGGTGTTGCAGAACATTTCAATATGGAGGATAAAGTTGGTGTTACTTTTGGCACTTTCAGCAAATCTTTCGGAGGTGTTGGTGGTTTTGTCTGCTCGAATGCTCGGATTCTCGATTACATAAAATGTTATTCTTCACCGTT
>CAYZQB010000256.1:0-3367 GCA_964480395.1 uncultured Planctomycetia bacterium | reverse complement strand
ATGCGCTTGCGAGATAATCTCCACATCATGAATTTTCAATTCCTCGCCGTTCGGTCTTACTAAAGTTATTGAGGGCCAAATATGCAGCGCGCGCACCTGGTTTTTGATTTCCGTTGCCGGCTTTGTCCAATCAACTCTTCCACTATCCTTGCTCAGCATATGTGCGTAGGATTCGTCCCAGACATCCTGGGGTTTTGGTTCGATTTCGCCTGAAAGTATTTTCGGAAGAACTTCCAGAAGCACTTCTGCACTCAGTTTCTCAAGTTTCTCATGCATTGTATCAGCATCATCTTTTTCACCGATAGGGATTGATTTTCGGGCGTACAAAGGACCAGCATCAAGCTCTTGCACCATTTTCTGTACACTTATGCCGGTTACCTTGTCTCCTGATAAAATTGCCCAGTGAATGGGTGCACAACCGCGCCATTTCGGTAGCAGCGAGGTATGAATATTGATTGAACCAAGGCGTGGGGCATCAATCAGCCGTAAAGGCAGCACCTGACCATATGCGACAACGATGCAGAGATCTATTTTCTGCTCAATCCACCAGTCGATGAACGACTTTTTTCGAGCGGATTCGGGCTGAACGACTTCAATTCCTGCATCAATTGCAACCTGCTTTACCGGTGTAGGCTTGATTTTCCTGCCTCTACCGACTGGTCTATCCGGTTGTGACACAACAATCACAGGCACAAAACCCTTGTCGATCAATGCGCTTAAAATATTCGCCGCGAATTTCGGCGTTCCCATAAAAGCAATCCGCTCCTGCATCTGCTCCTTAAATTTTTTTCTCTTTATAACATTAATCGACAAGATTTTTAATTCTCCCTTCTTTTTATTTAGTCTAGAAAAATTGAAGGATATTACGATTTATTGTGTTATATATTTAAAGTTTGTGCTGATATATCCATAAAATTTCTGAATTCGCACATAACAACCGATTATAATACATAAACATACATGTGTTGACCCGGAGGAATAAATGTTCAAGTTTAATCTGGCACTTTTGGTGCTTATAAATATACTTTTTGCTGCGGTAATACTGGCAGACGTCGATGTCAGCGTCCCTCCAGGCTCGGGTCTCGATTGGGACAAGGGCATGCTCAAGCCAATCACAACTGATCATGGCAAAATCCAGTCAATTGTAACTTCAGGCGGAAAACACGAAGCAACAGGTAAAACCTTTGAAGCAGGCGTGCAAATTGAAATCCCGATTCAGAATCTTTACGGATATTTTAACATTCAAACACCAGACATCGCAACAGAAGTCATTACCTTAGCCGAAACGACTCCCGGTGTGAACGATAAAATTCTCACGAAAGGACCATCAACCAACTTTGCATATCCGCCGATATACCCGACAGAGATGGTTTGGGACGGCATCAGCACGGTTATCCGCGTCATGCTCCATCCTGAGGTCGTAAACGAACACGAAGCGGTTCTGCACTTTCTTGAGCTTGGATCTGCGGGACTTTTAGGCGGTCAGATGGTTTTCTCAAATCAAATCGCAAGCAGCAGCAAGAGCATGAATTATTTCTTCACCAAAAACATTAGAGATGCAATCGGTGTTGTACCCTCTAAACCTCCCTTACTGCCTGGAAAGCGTGGTTACATAGGAATGATGGAGCGATTGGCGGTTGTTGAGGCGATAAGCGGGTTTCCGGGTTCGCTTGATCCGCAATACGCACGAAAGCTCCTATCCATGGGTAAAGATGGAATACCCGGCTTGCTTGAAGCATCAAAAACAACACATCAATTTCTACTCAGGAATGTTACGTATCTTTTAGGTGCATACAAAACACCTGATGTACAGAAGAGACTTGCAGAACTTGTTTATCACAAGGACAAAGTTGTCAGCGTTCGTGCAGCCCGTGCATTAATAACACAAGGTGGTCCGATAACTTCAGAAATAATTGGCAAACTTCTCAAAGATCGCGATCCGTTTATGCGTATTTTAGGGATTTACGGAGTCGGTAAAATTCGTTCAAAACATTTACTTTCTCTCGTTTACCGGATGCTGAGAGCGGTGAATACGAAAGATTATTACGGCAAAGCGTTAACATGGTCAGCACTCGAAGCGATTGCGCGAGTTGGCACGGATGACGACAAGATTATTAAATACTTGATTTCACTGAAGAAATCGTACGAAAAAAACCTGCCAAAGAATGACAACCCAAGTTATGACAAATCTTGCAGATGGCAACCGAGATTTCCTGAATCTGAAGGGCATATGTACAAAGTGATGTATGAGAAAGTTATGCTTGCATTAGCAGCATGCGGAGATGTTGACTCAATTCGGGAAGCACTCAGAGTTCCAATTCTTGATCTTGATCCTGTGAACCATTTCATCTATGTCGATGTGCTTGCAAACCTTGGCGAGAAAGGCGTTTTCGAACTGAAAAATCTGATTGCTGAACCACCTTTACCAAAACAGGTGAAAGGTAAATCTCGTGCATTCGTGCAGACAATTACACTTTCGACGTTTGTACAATCGGCAGCTTTGAAGGCAATAGCAGAGCAGGTAAACAGCACATTTTTACAGCAGATTATATATGACAAGAAAAATCATTCATTGATGTCTATCGCTTTAACTTTACTTTATCAAGCGGATAGCAAACGTGCAGTGGAACTTTGTGCTGAAATTGAGAACGATATCGACCTAGCAGGCGGAGGTTCCATCGATATTGAGAAATTGATAGCAGAGAAAGCGAGACTTTACAAGGAATACACCGATAATCTTGCGAAATGGCGTGCTGAGAATGACCCCGTTAAAAAGGACAAGTATCACAAGGAATACATGCAGGGACTGCAAAAGCACAATGCTATTGACACGAAATTGAAGAGTCTTTCCAACGATAATTCCATTTATGCTAAGCAGTTTTTCGCAGCAACGGTTCTCGACATCGGTTCTCGTTCGGGTTCGCTATCATTTGAGTTTGTTGAGAAAGCGGCGACAGTAGCATTTGAGCAGTCGGCGTACACTCATAGGGTCGGCAGCAATTATCTGAAGGAGATTCCTTCGGTTTATATGGTTCCAGCGTTTTTGGAATGTGCATCGATTGCTCTTGGTCGGTCGGGTGATTATCGTGCGATTCCGCTTCTGACGAAAATTCTTGATGCGGATTTGCTTTCAGGGAGTGCGGAAGCAGCACTGGCACTTGCGAATTTCAGGAGCAGGACTTCGTATATTGCGTTGTTGAAGGCGTTGGATTCGGAGAACGGGTGGACAAGATTTGCAGCATCGCAGGCACTAAAGCGGCTTGCCGGTGAAGGTGTTGATATTGACTGGATTTTCGGAAACGCCAGCGAAATCCGCTCTGGCAAGGATAAATTCAATAAAATCATCCTGAAGAAACTCAAAGCCGAC
>CAYZQB010000255.1:0-3396 GCA_964480395.1 uncultured Planctomycetia bacterium | reverse complement strand
GCAAATATGTGTTGCCTTCGAGAACCTCGGGCAACGGCGGCATTGACAGACAAGGATACCTGTCCCACCAACACATCGGATGCCTGTCCTACCAAGAATCAAAATATCTGTCAATCTGACCGAAGCAGCACAAGCGACATAATTATTTCTTTAAATTTTCAAACAAACCGAGGATATTGCCCTGCGGGTCTTTGAACTCGCAGTAAAAACCGTAACCGGGGATAGGAGTTTTACCCTTTACTACTTCTCCACCAAGTTCAGTAATTTTTTTCTCGAATACATCAATATCCTCAACCATGATGTAATTCATGATGCCGAAATTTGGTGTTGAAGGTTTGCCAATTCCACCGCCGACACCTTTTTCACCTTCAGTAAACATCAGATAATCATCACCAGCGTTGTCATCAGCATTAAACTTCCAGCTAAACATGGCTTCATAAAATTTGCTCAATTCCCTTGGATTTTCTGATGGAATCTCCCAATGACACAAGAAATTGTTCATATTTACCTCCATAACACTTTCTAAAAGAAAAGTAATACTTGATTATACAGATTAAATGCAAATTTATTTGAAAAAAAAAGCTAGTACATTAAAATGATGTAATTCATTTGCCAAAAAAGGATTTATTCTTGTTTTAACGGTTGAAATATTCCGAGATAATTCCCTTGAGGATCTTTGAATTGGCTGTAGATTCCAGTTCCTTTAATTGGCAATTTGCTTTTTATAATTTCACCGCCAAGTTCAACAATCTTATTCTCTGTTGTATCAATATCTTCAACCATAATGTAGATTATGACTCCGGCATTAGGAGAATCCACTTTGTCAATTGCACCCCAAACACCTTCTTCGCCCACGTCGCAGACATTATATTCTCTACCCATACAATCACCAGCATTTATTTTCCAATTGAATAGGGTTGAATAAAAACTACGTAACTCAGCTGGATTTTCTGATGGAATCTCCCAATGACAAAGAAAATTATTCATAATAACCTCCATAATACTTTTGATAATAAAAGTAATACTCGATTGTACGGATTTGAAGAAAAACAATTTGAAAAAATAATACGTTAATGTATTCACAATTAAACGAAAATGTATTGACAATCATTTCCATTGTTACAGAATTGAATATTTCCACAATTTACGGAGGTTTATATGTATCTGGAAAACGTTACAGGACATTTCACAACACCCCCACCGATTAATGAACCGATTTTAGGATACTTACCAGGATCTCCCGAAAAGAAAGAACTCAAAGCTAAACTTGCTGAATTCGCAGGAAATGAGATCGAAATACCGCTTATTATCGGCGGAAAAGAAGTTCGCACAGGCAACATGGGAACATGCGTTATGCCGCACAATCACAAACATGTTCTCGCAAAATATCACAAAGCCGGTCCCGAAGAGGTTCAGATGGCGATTATAGCGGCAAGACAGGCGAGAAACGCTTGGGCAGCACTGAGCTGGGAAGACCGCATGTCCGTATTCCTCAAAGCTGCTGACCTTCTTTCGACATCGTACCGACAGATTCTCAATGCAGCAACGATGTTGAATCAGAGTAAAAATGTTTTGCAGGCGGAAATCGATTCTGCATGTGAACTCATCGATTTCTGGCGTTTTAATCCATATTATGCTCAACAGATTTACGCTCAGCAACCGGACAATCCTACCAAAGGCATCTGGAATATTGTCGATTATCGACCGCTTGAGGGTTTTGTGTTTGCAGTTACACCCTTTAATTTCACGTCGATTGCGGGGAATCTCCCCTCTGCACCAGCAATGATGGGCAATGTTGCTCTTTGGAAACCTGCATCAACTTCAGTTTTGTCAGGATATTATCTGATGCAGTTATTCAAAGCAGCAGGATTGCCTGATGGAGTCATAAACTTTATTCCGGGAAGCGGTGGGGAAGTTGGCGATCCTGTGCTGAACTCACCTGAGCTTGCTGGCATCCATTTCACCGGCTCGACACCCACTTTCCAATATATGTGGCGCAAAGTAGGTGAGAATATTGCAAATTATAAATCGTATCCGCGCATTGTCGGCGAAACTGGCGGGAAAGATTTCATCTTCATGCACAATTCCGCATGCCCGAAAATCGTTGCAACTGCGATAACCAGAGGAGCATTCGAGTATCAGGGGCAAAAATGCTCTGCTGCTTCACGTGCTTACATTCCGAAATCCGCATGGGAACAAGTTAAAAAGTACGTCAAAGAAGACGTTGCCAACATCAAAGTCGGCGACGTTACCGAATTCAACACTTTCATGGGTGCTGTCATCGATAAACCAGCATTCACAACGATTACAAACGCTATCGAGAAAGCAAAAGCGTCGAAAGATGCTGATGTTGTAATCGGCGGTGAATATAACGACGAAGTCGGCTATTTCATCAAGCCAACAGTGATTCAAGCGTATGACCCTAAATTTTACACAATGGCAACAGAGCTTTTCGGACCGGTCATCACCGTTTATGTTTATGATGATGATAAATTCGATGAAACGTTGCGTCTTTGCGATGAAACCTCGCCATATGCATTGACTGGTGCAATTTTCGCAACCGACAGATACGCAGTTAAAAAAGCATCAAGTATTCTGAGAAATGCTGCTGGCAACTTCTACATCAACGACAAGCCGACTGGTGCGGTTGTTGGTCAGCAACCCTTCGGCGGTGCGAGAGCATCGGGTACAAACGACAAAGCAGGTTCATATTTGAATCTCATCAGGTGGCTTTCTCCAAGAACAATCAAAGAAAACTTCAATCCACCGTCAGAATTCCCATACCCGCATCAAACTGAAGCATAAAAAGTAAAATAAACAAAACAAATAATTGCTCCAGGTTCTTAAGCTTAGGTTATAATATCTAACGTAAAGAATTTTAATCTGGAGGACATATGAAAAGATTTCAATTTTTCTTGATTATGTTGATTATAAGCGGTTTTGTACTCGGTTGTACAAGCGAAACAAAAAGTTTACAAGTTTCGCCAAACAAGGCGTCATTTGGGAAAATTAATATCGGTGATTCGATCACAATTGATTGTGTTCTCAAAAATAAATATGGCAAAGATATTACGATTCTCGACGTTCAACTTTCCGGCGATGTAAATTTTACAATAATTGCAGGACACACAGTACCATTTGTATTGACCAATAATGATGAACACACTATCACTATTCAGTTTGCTCCCACAACTGCTGGTGTAAAAAACGGGATGATAATTATTTCTCACGATGCTTCTACAAAACCTAAGGAAATTAACGTAACCGGTGAGGGTATTCCAGTACCGAGAATCAATCTACCAGTAACGGATTTTGATTTTTTGGCGTTACTAATTAACACAACAAAAACTGAAGATTTTGACATCGAAAATGTTGGTACTGCGGATATGACAATCA
>CAYZQB010000254.1:0-3550 GCA_964480395.1 uncultured Planctomycetia bacterium | reverse complement strand
TAGGATTCGAGAGTTACACAACCTGTTGACAGTGTCGTGAAAAAAAGTGTGCTTGTACACCTCGCAATGACAATTATTTTTTTTCGTGCTTTTCGTGTTATTAGTGGTAAAAAATCTTCATCTAACTGATGCAATTAATCGAGGAGAAAAAGATGAGAAATTTAGCAATTACATTATCTGCAATATTAATATTTTCATTAATTTCGATAAATTTTGCGCAAGATGCAGAAAATCCTGTCAAACCTGAAACTGAAGAAAAATCTCCACAAACCCAGCCAGCAAAAAAATACAAAATATTTCAGAGCTTCGATGTTGGCATGGTGTTCGAAAAACATACAAAATATGATTTAAGCATTGATATGGGAAATCAGAAGCGTTCGGTCAGCATGATAACTAATATCGAAATAACAATATTGAAGGCGGATAAAGGGATTCCAAAGAGTGCAAAAGTGAAGTTTTTGAAAACAGAATTAACCGGTATGGATAGCAAAAAAGCTCCGAACTTAAACATAGATTTAAAAGGACACTGGGTTGAAGGCACGGTTGATGAACACCTGATGCTTAAAATCGAGAAGAAATCGCCTGAATTCCCTGCTGCAGGAGAAAATTTTATCATCGGGTTACAGCTTATTGAGTTTAGTTTTCCGAAGAAAGTTATTGCTGTTGGTGAAAAATGGGATAGTGGCAAAGAGATATTGGGGAAGAGTTCTGCACAGTTTCCTGGTGATTTCGAGACAACCACAACATTGACGAAAATCTTGAAAGACAATGATGAAACCGAGAAATCAGCCATCATTAATATGACTGTTGATGCAACAATGAAAATAGATGAGCAGGAGCGAAAGCTCACTGGCAATGCAGAGTACAATTATGACCTGCAAAAAAATAGAATCGTTTCATCGAAAATGAATGTCGAAATTATTATTACGGAAACTCAAGATAATCAGAAAATGGTTGTCAAAATGCCGGTAACATCTACAGTCGAATACAAATATAGCGACGAAGACAGCAAAGACGAGAACAATACAAAAAATGTGAAACCAGAGCCAAAGGAAGAATAATTATTGCTAAACAGAGTTAAAATTGAAAATCCTTTCAATATGTGTAACAACAATACAATTTAGATAATGGAGAAAAAATATGCAGGAAAACCTTGGAATAACATTGATGAAGGTTGCTTTACTCGTAGTTATTCTGTTTGTGCTGACGCTTAACACATGCCAGATGACCAGCATCGAAGAAAGGTACAATGAAGTTAACCGAAGTTTGACAACGGTTAACGAGAGTATCAATAAGCTTGAGGATAGAGTAAATAATTTCAGTGACAGTCCGGTAAACATCGACCTGAAGCTTCCGTCGAATATGTATTTGTCAGAAAACAAGGATGACAAAATAAATGCTTCGAATGAAAACCAGACTACTCCAGAAGAAGTAATAAAGCCAGATGATAAATTAACCGACTTTGAATCGATTTATGCAAAAACGCTGGGTGATGGATATAAAAACCCGCTTAGCATGGATTCGCTTGTAGATTTTGCATATTATAACCAGGATATTACAAACTGGATAATTGGAGAGTTGAAATACGAAAATCCCGAAAAATACTCTAAAATCGATTATACACCCGAATTATACTCCGATTTCAGAGAGTTGCTTGAAGAATACTCCGAATTGCGTGGCATCATTATGTTACAAGTCATCAAGCTGATTGAAGAGCCGATGAAGCAGAATTCATTTGTCGGCGAAGACAATCGGGATGAACTTTTAGCGGATGATGCAGATTTTAGGAGTGAATTATCAATCGCATACTTCGACGACCCGAAAACATTCAATCCGCTAACATCAAGCGAATCACAGTTTTCCCGACTCATATCGTGGGTAAACGACCGGCTTTGTATGCGCGACCCGAAAAATCCCGACAACTACATCGGCTTGCTGGCAGAGAAGGTCGCAATCACAGATGATTACAAATGCTATACATTTTGGTTGAAACCTGGTGTAAAATGGAACAAACCCCAGCTTAATACGAATTTGCCGACACAAGATTGGCTCAACAATGCTGAGCACGAAGTTACAGCAGAGGATTTCGCTTTCACACTCTCAATGATTTATAATCCTGCGGTTCAATGTGACCATATTCGAAATTACTATCTCGATACAACGGGTAGGAAAAATGCAAAAGTTATAATTATCAACAGGTATCTTTTTCAGATAATCTGGGGTACGAAGACGTATCAGAGCAAGGTTTTCAGTTTGGAATTATACCCATGGCCCAAGTTTATCTACGGTGTGGATGAATTTGGCAATCCGTATGATGAAGCATCAATCGGGAAAATGTTTAATGACCATTGGCTATCGATGGACGGGAATATTGTGGGATGCGGACCGTACATCCTAACAAGATATAGAAAAGCTGAGGAAATGCACTTCACTCGAAACGAAAACTATCATTCTGTTATGCCACCGGTGAAAAAGCTGGTTTGTAAAATCCTCAGCGACAATAACCTGATTTACAGGACATTCAAGGAGAGAAAAGTCGATATGACAACGTTATCACCTTCAGATTGGAAGCGTGATGTGCGAGACAGCAAAGACGAGATTACCGATTACAAAAACGGCAATATCAAGCTCGAAGAATTCACGGGAATGAGTTACTATTATATCGGCTGGAACAACGAAAACCCGCTTTTTACCGACCCGAAGGTTCGAAGAGCGATGACGCATGCATGTAATCGACAGAAGTTTGTTGATAACGTTTATTACGGTTTGGCAACAGTTGTTACAGGCAATTTCTGGAACGAGTCGCCATTTTATGATAAATCGATAAAGCCATACGAATTTAGTCTGCAGAAAGCATCTGAGCTTCTTGACGAAGCAGGCTGGACAATCAAAGAGGGTAATACTCTCCGCTCGAAGATTATTGACGGCGATGAGAAGTTTTTCTCGTTTGTGATGGTGATTGTTGATGGTTCTGATGAATATTTGACGACAGCCAAGATATTTTCAGAGGATTTGAAGGAAATCGGCATTGAAATGACGCCGAAACCGACGAAATGGTCTGCAATGCTACGTGCGATGGATGATGGCGATTTTGAGGCGATTGTACTCGGTTGGGCATTGTCTTATGACCCTGACCCATGGCAGATATGGCATTCTTCGGAAGCGGATAAATCTCGCTCAAGCAATTATATCAACTTCCGCAACGAAAAAGCGGATAAGATTATCGAGGAATTGCGCGTTACATTCGATAGGGATGAAAGAATCCGTCTGTGCCACGAGTTTCACAAGCTGATGCATGAACTGCAGCCGTACACCTTCTTTATTTCACGAAAGAACAAGGGTGCGAGTTGGAAATGGGTGAAGAATTTCACATTCGGCAAGCTTTATCCAACTTCGTACAGATTCCCGCTTCACACAGCAACACGCTAAACAACCTCCGGCTCGCTGGTGATTCGCAAACCTACCTATTGTCATTCCCGCGAAGCGGGAATCTAGCAATTCCCCCTTGTTCCCAAACTCGGTTTGGGAACACACTTACACTACAAACTCT
>CAYZQB010000253.1:0-3644 GCA_964480395.1 uncultured Planctomycetia bacterium | reverse complement strand
TATACTATCCTGCTTGATTCCCAAAGATAATGGATCTGCGGAAACAGACACCGCAAAATTATGTGATTCTCAGACGTGGAAAGAGCAAACCGCGTTTGTTTCCCATGAATTAATGATTGCAGAGAATCAAATTGTTGAATTTACGCTTAATTTTTATAGAAATTTTTTCAATGTCAATGATTCACGGTATATGGAAAACCTGCAAACATTCGAAATACATGAGTTGATAGGTAAAAAAGTTGGTGATCTCTCAGCTGGTGAAACTCGCAGACTCGATTTCTGTATTTGTTTTATGCGCGATGTTAAGCTTCAGCTTTTCGATGAACCGCTTGTAAGCGTTGATGAAAACTTTCGCCGACGCTTTTTCCGCACACTGAGAAACTCGCTTGAGCAGAGAATCACAATCATTGTGACGCATAATCCGAAGGCATTTGTTGAACTTGAACCAAAATTCAGCATTCTCAAAAACGGATTTCTGTTTCAGCCAGACGCTGAAAAATCCACAGATTATCAGCACATTCTCGATATTATTTCTCAAGAAATTGCGATGTGATTGAATTTTGTTTCATTCTGAGAGTATGAATGCGACCGAAGCTGACAAAGTCCTTCAATTATCCAGAAGATTTTTTTGCCACGAAGGACACGAAGCTGCACTAAGGGTTCGCTTTCGCTAACATAAAACACTTTACATTATTCAACACCGACAAATCCATGAACCATTCGATGGAACACCTGAGATTCTTACGCTTTGCTCAGAATGACATCGGGGGTACATCGATGATTTGCATTCCATCCAGTGTCATTGCGAGGAGGGAGCAAAGCGACCGACGTGGCAATCTCAGGGAATCCATCGAATATTACATACCTATCCTGGATTCTTCACTACATTCGCTACATTTCATGATATTCAGAATGACAATTATTTTTCAACAATAGTAATCGATAAATTGAAAATTTCTCTGCTTTATGTATAATGTATTAAATACAGATATCAGCGAGATTGTATGTACGATGATTTTACGCTTTTTGGTGAATATTCAACGGCATGGCAAGCACACATTATCAAGAACCTGCTTGAGGAAAACGGAATTCGAGTTGTGTTTGAGAATCCGAACATGACAGCTATTTTCCCACTTCCATCGATTACTCAACTGCTTTTTGTACCCACAGTGGATTTAGAAAGAGCTTATGAATTGCTACAAAACAAAAACATAGGTGAGGAAATCAACGAGGATAAGTTTGATGATTTCGCTGAGAACATGGGTTATGACGATAAAGATTCAAGGTTCGAGGATTATGCAATTGTAACAGAATATACGAATGAATTTGCACAACCTGAGAAAAATATCGAAGAATATCAAGATTATGAAGTTTTGGAATCGGATGAAGCGGTTGATGGTCCATATTATCAGAAATATGTTAAACCAGCAATTAGTAAAGAACTGGTCACAGCTAAAGTTGATGATGAGTTTGATTCTACAAAAGCGTATTTATGTCCGATTTGCAAGGATACATATCTTAAAAAAACCGATACACCATATGGGATGAAGTTTTTATACAGCATGAATTATATTGTTTTATTGATGCAGATTGTTGCTAAGTTTGGGGTGCTTAATAAAACAATGTTTACTGAGAACATCGGTTTATTGCTTCCTTTGAATGTCATCATAGTGATAATTCACATTTTTTCGTTGCTTACATCAAGATTTAGCTGCGAGAAGTGTGGACACGATGAAAGGCACTAATTAAGCCAGTTCCCGAAATAACAAGCGAAAAAGTGTCCAAACACAAAATTAAAGTTGTATTTAATAAGTAACAGTATTAAATTGAGCTTTCTAAAAAAAGTGAATTCATTAGCGTATTAAATTACATTAATTTTTTGATTTAAAGAGGTAAAAATGAGTGAAGCAAAATATCCGGGTATTCGTGGAACACATGATGGCAGCGAGGCTGTTGCATGGACGGAAACTCATATTACAACGGGCGCAGCAGCATATCCTATCACGCCCTCTTCAAACATGGGCGCGCTTTACGAAGCTGAATATGCCAACGGCAAAATCAATCTCTGGGGACAGAAACTGACATTTATTGAACCTGAATCTGAACATTCATCAGCATCAGCATGCGAAGGTTATGCACTTGCTGGCGGACGTATCACAAATTTCACATGCGGTCAAGGTCTCATTCTTATGAAGGAAGTTCTTTACACAATCGCAGGTAAACGCCTTCCAGTGGTATTCAACATAGCAGCACGTTCAATGACAGTGCAATCACTAAGTATTCATGCTGGACACGATGATATCATGGGTGTTGCGGATGTGGGCTGGGGTATGATTATCGCAAGAAACTCACAAGAAACTGGCGACCTCTGCTTGATAGCACGAAGAGCAGCGGAAGACAGCAAAACACCGTTCTTCAACATTATGGATGGATTCCTTACAACGCATACTGTTCAGGACATTCTGAAAAATGATCCCGAATTTATGAAAGAATTCATCGGTGATCCTGCCGAAAAACTTTTCGATCTTACCGACCCAAGTTTGGCGATTCAATCAGGTCCTGTACAAAATCAGGATTCGTATATGAAAGGTAAAATCGCACAGCGTAATTTCACCGATCTCGTAAAACCTGCTCTTGTGGATGCTTTCAAGGTTTTCGGTGAGAATACAGGCAGACATTATGATTTCTTGTTATCGGATCACATGGAAGACGCGGAATATGCAATTGTCGCAATGGGAACAACCGCAGAGACTGCAATTGCAACAGCTGATTTCTTGCGCAAAGAAAAAGGTATGAAGGTCGGTGTTGTAACGGTTATGGTTTACAGACCTTTCCCAGCACAAGAAATTGTAAATGCTTTGAAAAATGTCAAAAGCTTTGCGGTTATTGAGAGAATGGACAACCCTCTTGCACAGGACAACCCGCTGACAACCGAGATAAAGTCTGCGTTTGCAGATGCAATTGAAGGTGTACCCGGATTTACCAAAATTGACAGAATCCCGAAAATTTACTCAGGAGCAGCAGGTTTGAGTTCGCGCGATGTTCGCCCCGGACATCTCTGGGGAGTTTACGAAGCAATGATGAAAGGCAGAGAAGAACGCTTCTTCGTGCTTGGCATCAATTATAAATCCGAAATACCTGAAATCGCTGACCCTGATTTGAGAGCACCCGGCTCATTCTCAATGCGCGGTCATTCAGTTGGTGGTTACGGTTCAGTTACAACAAACAAGGTTATTGCAACAATCGTTTCGGATATGTTCGATATGCATGTGCAGGCATACCCGATGTACGGTTCAGAGAAAAAGGGTTTGCCGACAAAGTATTTCCTGACGGTTTCACCTGAATTGATTAAAACTCACTCAGAACTCACCCATGTCGATTTTGTTCCTATGAATGATGTCAACGCTTTCAACTCATCTGACCCACTACAAGGTTTGACAGAAGGCGGTATCCTGTTTATGCAGAGTTCAAGTACAAATCCCGCTGAAATATGGGCAGAAATTCCTGAACGCGCAAGAAAACGAATCAAGGAAAATGGCGTTCGCATTCTAGCACTTGACAGCGTAAAAATCGCAGAAGAACTTGCACCGATTCCCGACCTTGTTCAACGTATGCAAGGGATTGTCCTTCTCGGTGTGTTCCTT
>CAYZQB010000252.1:0-3745 GCA_964480395.1 uncultured Planctomycetia bacterium | reverse complement strand
GACAAAATTCAGGATAATAAATATGTCTATCCCATTCCATTCATACAAATCCACATCGGAATCCGTAAATCTGCTGCAACAATCTGAAAACACTAGAAAAACATAAACTTCAAACATTCTTTTGCAGATAATACCGATAAATAATATAATGCCTTTTCTATAAATTGATTTAGTATCTGAATTTTTACTCGGAGTGTCGTTTTATGGGTGTAATGCGGATTCGACGCACCAGAGAAGATTTGCCGGAATGGGAACTTGACGGCTGTTCGCTCAATGTGCGCGTTAAGTCCGAAGCTGCATTTCTATCCGAATTCGAGGAAATGTTCTGGCAGCTCATGCATTCTGAGAAATCTGTTGTAACGCTTGACATTTCAAGGAGCAAAAACCTAAAGGACGATGCATATCGCATGATTGCGTTGGAACTCATGGAAATCGGTGATCTCAACAAAGACCTGATTATCCGAGTGCCTGAAGAACTTGCCAGATTGTTCGAACACGCTCAGCTTCATAGGGTTGCAGAGATTGAATGCGTAAAATTGCTTGGTGAGAAAGATTCAAAAGAACGGGCACAGCAAACTGTTATCAAAGCTGTGGAGCAGATTGGCAGGGATTTGCAGGAAGTTTCAGGTAATTATGACCCGAGTCAGTCTGATATTTCGATAAATAAAGACAATTTGACGACTGTTCTAAAGGATAGACTGAAACAGCAGATAAAAGCACAGAAAGAGAAGGCAGCGGCATTAAAAAGCAAGACAACACCTATTCCGAGATCAGGTAAAGGACGACTTACTGACCGAAGAACCGGGCAGATTGTTGAAATTAACAAAAACCCGACGGTTATCGGACGTGTACCTGGTAATGATATTGTTATTGGCATCCCGCTTGTTTCAAGACTGCATGCCAAGATAACTTATGATAAAAACCAGTATTATATTGAGGATTCGAATTCGTCTAATGGCACATATGTCAACAGCATAAGAATTAATAAAAAGCAGGCATTGCATGACGGCGCAAGAATTCAGATTGCAGTAACGAATCAATATCCAAAAGGTGCAAAGGAATACACCTTCAGGCAAGATAAATCATAATGTACATCCTTCACAAAAATTTCATTCTGTCAAATAATGTGAGTATTTTTTTATCAAAAATCAATTGCAAATATTGCTAAACCGACTATTCATTGTATACTTATCTGTTTTTTATAGGGAATTGAATGAATACTGACAATCTTTCTGAAAAAGAAAATGCAGAAGAATTCGGAGATGAAGCGATACTCAAAGAAAAATACGCTGATATCTACGAAAAAATGAAAATCGTTGAAACGGATGAATCCGATGAAGAAATAGAATATCTGGTGCCATCACCTGAGGAAAAAGCAATATCGATGAAACTTGCGCTTGAATGCGCGGAAATCGGCGATTCAATGCGTGCACAAGATATCAAGGTTATTGATGCGACTGGAAAAACGTCTCTTGCGGATTTTTTTGTGTTTATGACAGGATATAATAAGAGACAGATTCAGGGAATTGCCATCGAAATCGAAAAGACGATGAAGCATAAAAAGGTTCCAATTGCTGGCATCGAAGGTTATGACATTGCATGGTGGATTCTGGTTGACTTGAATCAAGTTATTGTCCACATTTTCTACGATGAGGCGCGGAAATACTACGAATTGGATACGCTCTGGCAGGATGCGCCTGATGTTTACTCGCATAACGAGGATAATTCATCGGAAAATGAAGAAAAATGATTGTGGAGGAAATATGAGCCTTCTTGTCATCGGTACATTGGCGTTTGACACGATAATTACACCTGAAAATCAGTCTGTTCGGGTGATAGGAGGGAGTGCAAATTATTTTGCTCTTGCTGCCAGCTTTTTTAATTCTGTGCAATTGATAAGCATTGTAGGCAGCGATTTTCCTGATGAACACCTTGATTATCTGCATTCACGTAACATTGATGTTGATGGAGTCATAAAAAAAGAGAGTGAGACGTTTGAATGGGTCGGAAAGTACGAAAATATATACGATAATGCAGAAACACAGGAGAAAAACATTCAAATTTTTAAGGATTTTACACCGATTCTGAATGAAAAAGCAAAATCCGCAGAATACGTTTACCTTGCCAAGGGGCATCCTGAAACCCAAAATTACGTGCTTTCTCAGATAAAAAACCCGCATTACGTTGTCGCAACTACCGCGGAACAGTGGATTACCAACGATAAACCGAAATTACTTGAACTTTTACGAAACATTGACGCGATTATTATCACACCAAAGGACGCAAAGAAACTCACAGGAACAAGATATTTATTTGATGCGATTACTGAAATACTTGAGTTAGGTCCTTGGCAGGTTATAGTTTACAGCAAGGAAACAGGTGCTGTTCTGTATAGCAGCAACAATCCATGTGTTTCGCCGATGTATCCACTCGATAAAATAGTTGATCCAACAGGTTCGATAGACTGTTTCGCAGGTGGCTATCTGGGTTATATATCATATATGGGTGTTCTGAACCAAGCACATCAAAAGAAAGCATTGAAATATGGTATCGTCCTTGCGAGTTTTATTCATGAGGGTTTGTCTTTCAGCCAATTACAGAAGATTTCGAAGGTTGATATCGAACGCCGATTAACGAATTTCGAGGAGATGCTCTAACAAGTTGTTGATAAGGTTCTATACAGGTTTATGCCGACAAAATAACTTTTCAATATTCTGCAGTCAAAAATTTAAAATAAATCTGAAGTTATACAAACGGGGTGCACGTGCGGTCATACAAAAAAACATTTCTCGATTATATTCATAATGTACAAAATCCGATGCAGTATCTCGGTCATGAAGAAAACGTGATACGCAAGAATCATCAATCAGTGGACATGAAATTTGCATGTGTATTCCCCGATACGTATATTGTGGGCATGTCTCACACAGGCATGGCGATAATTTATAATTTGCTAAATTCTGAAAACGATATTGTCTGTGAACGGGCATATTTGCCTAACCAAGATTTTATCGAAATTCTATGCCGATACGATTTTCCATTATTTGCTCTCGAAAGTCGTAAGCCGCTCTCAGAATTCGATGTCATCGGCTTCTCGCTGAATGTTGAACTAAATTACACAAATATTTTGCACGTTCTTGACCTTGCCAAAATCCCTGTGAATTCATGCGACAGAGACGAATCTCATCCGCTTATCATCGCAGGCGGTACAATTTCTCTGCATTGCGCACCTCTTCATGATTTCATTGATGCTTTCGTCCTTGGCGATGCTGAAGTCAATCTTGTTGAAATTTTGCGAATGTATGCAAAACTGAAAAAATCAGGCATGAAACGTCCTGAAATTCTGAGGAATATTGCGAAAGAGTATAAATCGTTTTATGTTCCCGAATTTTATGAATTTGTATATGAAAATGACAAGCTTATTGCGGTAAAACCGAAGTTTAATGATATCGGGGATAGGCAGGCAGATTATTTAGCTGACTTTGATAAAGCGCAG
The DNA here is from genome assembly GCA_964480395.1 of uncultured Planctomycetia bacterium. Taxonomy (GTDB): domain Bacteria; phylum Planctomycetota; class UBA8742; order SKZP01; family CAYZQB01; genus CAYZQB01. Next base: position 249 of record CAYZQB010000252.1, on the reverse strand, counting down.
TTTCCGCTAAAACCATTGGTTCCGGTAGTCGAATCGATTCACAGTCGTGCTGTGCTTGAAATCATGCGGGGATGCACGCAAGGATGTAGATTTTGTCAGGCAGGCATGGCGTATCGACCTCAGCGTTTCAAATCTGTGGAAACATTCCTAAAACAAGCACAGGAAGTCCTTGATAATACAGGGTATGATGAGCTATCACTTCTGTCATTGTCATCTTCGGATTATCCTCATTTGAAAGAGCTGACAAAT
>CAYZQB010000251.1:0-3749 GCA_964480395.1 uncultured Planctomycetia bacterium | reverse complement strand
GGTTCTGCTCAGCAATGGACTGTTCCTGCAGGTGTAAGTGGTATTGTAGTCGAATGCCTCGGTGCGCAGGGTGGTCGCTGCCAATGGTCAGGTTGGAAAGACGGTGGAAAAGGCGGAAAAGCTGAAGCTAAAGTACCTGTAACCCCAGGTTCAACAGTAAATGTTTATGTTGGTGGAAAAGGTCAAAGCGTTGCTGTAAGTGTAACCGGCGGTTGGAATGGCGGTGGTGGTACAGACAATGGCTGTGGCAATGACTATTCCGGTCAAGGTGGTGGTGCATCTGACATCAGAGTTGGTGGTACTGCATTAACTGACAGAAAAGTTGTCGCCGGTGGCGGCGGTGGTGCTGGACTAGATGGTTCAGGTGGTACTGGTGGTGGATTGTCTGGTGCCATTGGTGTCGGAAATCAATCTGGCGGTGGCGGTACGCAAACTTCTGGTGGCGCATCTGGTGGAAGCTCAGCAACTGCTGGAACACTAGGACAAGGCGGTCGTGGTAAAGGTAATTCTTGCGGCGGCGGTGGCGGTGGTGGCGGCTACTATGGCGGTGGTGGTGGATACAGCTTCGGTGCAGGCGGTGGCGGCTCAAGCTACTACGACGCAACAGGCAATACCGATAAATCCACTCAATCCGGTGTTCGTGTTGATGATGGGCAAGTCATCATTAAATACTAATGCTGCAACAATGCTGAAAAATGCAAATATTTAAATAAAAAAAGACCGGAGTGTTTGCTTCGGTCTTGTTTTATGGAAGTATTAAAACAAAATATAAAAAAATTAGTTATCCGAAAATAGAAAATTGATGATGCAATTTTATAGTTCAATGATAAAGATGTAGTTAACTTTACTCGGGTAATTTGGGTAGTTGTACTTTATTTTTCTTTGATGAATAGAAAATTAAAAATCCTAAGAAAAATCCGAAAATTAATGAAACAATACTGATTAATATGTTCAACACGAGCTGAAACTTATTTAGATAATCATTTTCCTCATCATTTACTTGATTTGCTTTTCTTTGATTTGGACTCGCTGAGGGTTTATCACCTAATGATGCTGAACCCTGATAGTTTTTTGATTTCATTAGACCATCATTATTTGGAGTGTTTCTACTACTTTCAGCAATTGCTTTAACTAAATCAGGATAAAGTTTCGATAAAACAGTAGGTTGAAATCCAATTTCTATATTATCCGAACCAAGGATAAATCTCCCGTCTTCAAACAAACAAATCACATCAATTTTTAATTCCTTTGGAACGTTGTCCTTAAAAATTTCTTCTAGCATTATATTAACTTCTTCAGCAGCTACTTTATCTTTTGAAACATCTAATAAAAATATCTCGACTTTTTCCTGAAACCTTTGATTTGAATCTTTCACAATTTGATTGACAAAATTGACAACTTCAGTATTTCTACTATCGAAATACAGTTTAACTCGTATTTTGTTATTCTGTTCGGTAGGTTGTGTCTGCGTATTTTTTATTTCTTCTTGTGCAAGCATAATTGCTGAAGAAAAAATAACTAATAATGCAATTATATAATATTTCAACGTTCCCCCTTATTAAAAAACTATGAATAACTTACTTTGTTTTTTGCGAATAGTTTTTTGAAGTTGTTTTTCCTTGCACAAATTTACCCATAGCATTACATTTGAAATTAGTACTGATTGAAGAATCTTTACCGTTAAATAGGAGAAACATTGCACTGTTTTTAGTAGTAAAATTAAAATTCTCGGTAGTGTAATACGCTTTGAAGTCTGTACCAAGCGTTGTTGCAGGAGCCCTATTATTCAAAACCGTTGAAACAACTGTCAATGTATATTGGAAATTAGCCTGAAGATCATCTTTTGTTATCAAGGTTACTTCAAGCATATTCAATGAAAGGATAATATCGCAGTTTGCAAAAACATGAGATGCAGTTTCTGCCAGCCTAAAATTAGCTGATGTAACTGCTGCTGGATTAACCTCATCAGTGAAAAATATCTTGAATATCAAAGGTGCAGAAGTTTGTATATTCATTGAATTGCTTAAAGGAATTATTCTTTCTACAGAAAAGTTTGATGGTGCTGTAGTTGTGCCTGTTGAAAATTGTGCTGTATAAGGGTCAGTAGCCTGATTTTCCCGAAAATCCTTGAATCCAGCTTTAATTGTTAAACTGTAATTTGTGTTCTCTGTAAGTTTACCTGCACCAAGCATAACCAGAATTACTGTGTCTTTATTTGTTGTCCATTCGAAAGTAAAACTATTTACAGATGAACTACCAGCGCGTAATTCGATGGCTGCTTCAGCTGTTTCAGTATCGACTTTTTCATTGAAGAAAATCGTGATCCGTTGATTAGTTGGTACATTATCAGCATTATCACCGGGTACAGTAGCTTTAACAAAAGGTGCTGAATTATCCGGTGGAGCTGGGTTAATTGTCGCACTGCAACCGATAAAAAACAGGACAGATAACAATACTGTTGATAATAATATTTTTTTCATGATAAACCTCAGATAATAAAATTTTATAATTATTCATTAATTTTATCGTTGCTAGGAGTAGGTGCTTCATTTGGAAGTTTACCTTGTTCCTCATTTTGATAGTCAAATCCTTTTTCCTCAGGATAACCGTAGGCTTCAGGATAAAGCAGTGTGCCTTTTTCAAAATTCCCATTACCTTTTTCTTCTTCAACAGGTTTATAAAGCTGTCTCATAACTGGGTCATCACGGTCAGCAAGAACAATGTATGAAACCTTTCTATTAGCATCACCGTAAACTGTAAACTCAGAAAAATCTTCATTCCATTCATATCCTATTGCAAAAGGTTTACCAATTGTAGTAAGAGTAACAGTTGCTTCAGTTTCCTTTGTAAGAGCTTTGAAATATGAAGGCATCATCACTTTTGCATCACCGTTTTTACCGATTGTTACAGTACCTCTATACAAACAAAGGTTTTCTGGTGATTCCACAAAGTTATGACGTAAAGTTTTGTTCTCAGGATCTAACGGATGGTCAATTAAAAATGAACCAGCTCCCTTGCTAACCCGTCCAGTAACACGTACATCTCCGGAGAAATAACCTGCATAGTGTGGACTGCGTCCATAAACACCATAAGTATCAGAATAACCATAAACGCCACAGGATGAACCATCACCATATACCCCATATAATGAACCATTGCCATAAATACCATAAGAACCATTACCGCGAACACCATATGTACTTCCATTACCGTAAACACCTGTACTGTTGCTGCCAAGATATCCGTAATTGCTTCCGTTGTAAAATCCATAAACTTTATAGCTTGACGTTGCAGCAGTACCACAGGCAATGCTTGAACCATTAAAATTTATCAAAGAATCAGAACTTATACTGCTTGAACCATTCCAGAGTGTCAATCTACCGCTCGCGCCGCTTCCAGTCACAATGTTGCCTGTGGGCCAATCGGTGCGTAAAGTTCCATTTAAATAAATGCCATTAACGTAAAGCATGTTCCATCTGTATGAATTTGATCCAAGATCAAAAGCTGAGCTTGATTGCGGGAATGCATTATCAGCAAATGCAACACTGCCACCGTAACTGCTGCCATCATTGTTAATGTAACTTCTGACATCTAAAGTTGTAAATCTTCCCGTTGATGGGCTTGTTAAACCAATTGCTGATGGTGAAGCCCAGTTGATTCGAGCATTGTTAAATATTCCACTCGTAATAATTGAAGCGTCTAGATTGGGGATTCTGCCGACACCAAGAATACCAGTGGTAATTTTTGAA
>CAYZQB010000250.1:0-3805 GCA_964480395.1 uncultured Planctomycetia bacterium | reverse complement strand
TCAGCAGGTTGGGACGATGATGTTGAAATGCGCAGAGGTTTGGTTGCTCAAGATTTTGGAAAATCCGGTGAAATGGTACCAACTTTGGGTGGTGCAGGTTCTATACCAGCATCAAAGAAGTTTTACGAAAGTAAAAATGCCAGCGAGAATGTTGTGAACAAAGCGAGTAAGGAATTGGATGAGCAGAGCGGGAAAGCGCAGTTTGTGAATGGTGATTCAATTCAGCAGAAGTTGATTTATACGGGCTCATTCAGTGTCGGGGTTTATGACATCGAGCTGAAAAAGCGTGAATTATTGGAGCAGATTCAGAAAATGGGTGGATATTTGCAGTCCGAGACAAACGTAGAGCTTGAAATTCGCGTGCCTGCGGAAAAATTCTTTGAAATCGTGAAAATTATCGAAAAAATCGGACGAGTTCTTGACCGCTATGTTGTTACGAAGGACGTTACCGAGCAGTATTATGATATTCAGAAACGGCTTGAGGTTAAGAAGGACGCGCTAGCAACGCTTAAGGAAATTCTCAAAAAACTCACGAAAATTGAAGATGTCGTCTTGCTGCAACGTGAAATTCGCACATTAATTGAGGAAATTGAAACTCTCGAAGGTAAAATGCGAGTGCTTCAATCGCTTATAAAATATTCATTGATTTCACTCACATTCGTTCTTGAGCAGGATTTATCTAATTCAACTTACAGCAACAAAGTGCGTCTGCCGATTCCTTGGCTTGCTCAGCACAGTCTTGAGAACCTTCTGGGAATTCGTCAACAACAATACCAATATCAAAATCAATATCGAAAATAAATCATAGGAGAGAGTTATGAAAAGGATGATATTAATTGCATTCCTGTTTTAAATTGCGTTGAGTGCGGTTTCGTGTTCAATATCACTTGCACCACCAAACGGTTATGTCGAGCTTGATGACCCACCAATGTATGATTACGTTGCATTTTCGCCTGATGACGTTCGAATAAGCGTGAAGAAACAGGATAATCTTGAGCATGGCAACCTCGATTTCTGGTATAAAACGTTTATGAATTTGAATGTTACAAACCGTGGTAGAAAATTCATCAAGGACGGGGATTTCAGCGCGAAAAACAAAGCCGGGAAATATCTGGTTTTTGAGAGTGAAACAAACGGTATTATTCACTTGTATGTGATTGGCATGCTGCCGATGGGTGAGGATAAAGACAATGATATTTATATTCTTGAAGCTGCTGGCAAAAAGGACAAAATGGAAACCGATCTTGACGCAATAATCGCTTCGTTCAACACACTGAAATAAAAACAAATTTTTTTGCCAAATCAGCACACAATTTATGGTATTAATGACTTCATATTTTCGATGAATTATTGGAGAACAGGATGATTGCCGACGACGCTCAAGATTTTCATAAAAGTTCGGATGAAGAGAATCCAAGTGGTTTGAAGCTTGAAACAGGGGATTTCGGCACGATTGCAGTGCGCAACGGGTTGTTGAAACGTGAAGAATTAGAGCGATGCATTGAAAAAAAGAAGAAATTTGACCTCGATGGACGCCGGATGACGCTTGAACAGATTATTGAAGACGATGGATTGATGACCAAGACAGAGATAAAAGCGGTACAGAAAGCGCGGGAGCGGTTTTTACGCGAGATTGCCAGGACGGAAGGCACGAAAATCACTGGTTATGAGATAATTTCGACGCTTGGTGAAGGAGGTCTCGGAATTGTCTATAAAGCACGACAAATCAGCATGAATCGGCTTGTAGCCCTTAAGGTTTTACACAAACATTGGGTTACCGACGACGAATTCCGCAAACGATTCATTCTTGAAGCGCGAATCGTAGGAAAACTCTCGCATCAGAATCTTATTCAGGTTTATGATGTCGGCAAGGAAGAGGGCTATTATTATTTCTCGATGGAATATGTGCCTGGCAGAACAATTGATCAGCTTATCGAAGAAAAAGGCATTTTGTCGGTGTCAGAGGCGGTTAATACTATCATCCAGATTGTTCGAGCACTCAGATATTACAAGGAGTTTGACATTGTTCATCGTGATATAAAACCCAGCAACATCATTGTAACTCAGCAGAATATTGCGAAACTTGGTGATTTTGGGTTCGTGAAAAGCAAACTAGATAAGGAACTTGGTTTTGAGGGCATGGTGCTTGGTACTCCTGATTATATCAGTCCTGAGCAGGCGATGGGAGACGATAGTCTTGATTGGCGGTCGGACATTTATTCGCTTGGTGCAACTTTTTATCACATGGTAACTGGTGTGCCGCCTTTTGAGGGTTCCGGCTCAACTGTTATGCTCAAACACGTAAAAGAGAAAGTGGTCTCACCAAAATCAATCAATTTCCGCCTTTCCGATGATGTATGTCAGGTCATTGAGAGAATGATGGAGAAAAGACCCGAAGACAGATATGCAACTCTTGAATTATTGTTTGAAGACCTTGAACTTCTGCGTGCAGGACGTTCAACACGTGCACCGCGTCTTGAAGTCGGTAAATCAAGTATTTTTAGAGCATTTAAGATTGAGCAGGCACGTCTTGCGTCGATAACCGAGGAAAAAAGGAAAATCGAAGATAAGATAAAAAAATACAGCAACAGCATGAAGATTATGATTTATCTCTCGATAGCACTCGGTATAACCGTTGTAACATTTATAACTTTGTTCATCCTTGCAGTATCAGGAATTATCTAGTTTAATGTTCTGAGATAAACTAGGTCTGAAAGTGCAAATACTAAATATATTACCGTTATTTTATCGTAAGAATTTTGCTTCACTTATCGTGGTGAGCGCAGCATTTATCGTGTTTTCGTATGTTTCACTTTTGATAATGAATCGCAAACAGGAGATTTCAGAACTGATCGAAAGTTGCGTACCTGAACGCATTATTATTGAATCCGATAGTTGGAACATTTATCAAAGACTGGAGATTTCCGGTGCATCGTTGCAGATGTCTGATGTAAAATCAGCACAGGAAGTTTATGTTCTCAAATGGCACAATAAATTACCGGAAATTTGGGGTGTAGCACCTGAATTTCTAAAGCAGAATTATGAGGATTATAATCTTGACCCTGCATATATTGAAACTTTTGAATCTAACAAGTATGCGGCTATATTCAGCCTGACGCTTTTAAATTCTTTATCAATTCAAATGCATGAACAACTTATTTGGGACAAACTGTATTTTCAAGTTAAAGGAACATTCGAGACCGAGAATCCGCTTGACACAAACATTATCTTCGTCAACAAAGAACTGATAACAGAGCTTATGAAGGTGGACAAGAGTGTCAAACCGTTTATTTTCATGGATGTCAGACTCAAGCCCAATCGAAATTTCGCAAATTTCAAAGCAAGAATTTTTAGCATTATGCTGAATATTCCTGAGAATCTGCAAATATCACCTGTAAGAACAATTATCCATGAATCGTTGAAAGCAGAAATCGACAAATATGAAAATTGGATAAAACTTATCTGGATACTGGTGCCTGTGCTTTTAATACTTTTGTATATTATTCATAGATTCGAATCGCGCAAGTTTTTAGCTGATATTTCGGTTTTAAAGCAGTTGGGAATGACAAAGCTTGATTATTTGAAGCTCTCATGGGGTTTTGCACTTTATCCGCTTGTTATTTGCGTAATTGTCGCTCTTTTAACGTTTTATGTGTTTAATTACAAGGTCTGGATTAAAATCGGGGATTACAATATCTTTTCAAGCTTGGCTTTCTTTACATTCCTCGATTGGTTCATGTACATACTGCTAATCTTCATCGGGTGGTGGTTGATAGTGTATCTTTCAATGATTAATAACACTTCA
>CAYZQB010000249.1:0-3810 GCA_964480395.1 uncultured Planctomycetia bacterium | reverse complement strand
GAACCGGAATAAAATCGTTACAGCAGCAACAATAATTATTGCTGACACAAGCAAAATGTTTCGTATCAAAGGTTTCATGTATCTCTCCGTTGTTATGTTAATAATCCTTTGATTTCATCTACGCTGAGAACTTTGCCGTATGCCTTGACAACACCGTCAATGACAATTGCGGGTGTGAAGGGCACGCCGAATTTCATGATTTCATTGATTTTCTCAACTTTTTGAATGTCAGCATCGACCGTTGTCTGTTTAACTGCTTCCAATGTGTTGTCGTAGAGTTGACGACATTTTGCACAGCCAGAACCAAGAATCTGAATAAGCATTTTTGACCTCCTTTAACTTTTATTTAAGGTTAATTCCAAGTTCATCCCATTTTGATACAATTTCTGTCTTGCTGTAAAAACCAACATGTCTGAACAGCTCTTTCCCTTCAGCATCGAAGAAAATTTGTGTAGGGATCAAAGTAATGTTGTATTTAGCAGCTGCACTACTATCTTTATTGACATCTATAAAAGAGACATCAAATATGCCTTCATACTCGGTTCTTAATTCTTCCAGAATCGGCTCCATTTTCTTACACGGAATACATCCTTTTGAACCTAAATCTAATAACTTAGGCAAAGCTTTTGGGAATTCGATTTTGTCTGCTTTACTCTCGATATTATTTGAATCTGTTGCATTTTCTTCTTCAGTTTTATCATTAGACAATTTGTCAGTATTATCCTTAGTTTCTTTTGATTCATCCTTACAAGAAACAAGATAAACAACGGTAAATGAAATTATCCCAACTAAGATGCAGAAAAATGCAATGTTATTAACTTTACTGCCCATGAAACCTCCATTATGTTGTGTAATTATTTTGACAAGAAAATTAAAGTCCTATTTTATGTATAAATTTTAAATTTCTGCAGATTTCATCGCTGAAATTTTTATACTCACAATTGATTGCCCGATATCATTGTTTTCCTTTTTACCAAGTGATTCTTGAAGCTCTTCGTCAATAAAACAATCTGATGAATATACGGTTTCTTCAATAATCTGAACGTTTGCTAAACCTGCATGTTTCATTAATTCTATGTATTCATCCTTTAAGATTGCACCTGCAATGCAGGAAGTATATGCTTCACTTGATTTCAGTATGCTTTCTGGCAATGGTTTCAGCAAAACAATGTCTGAAATCATAACTTTTCCATTATTCTTAAGAACTCTCGAAATCTCAGCAAATACTTGTTTTTTATCAGGTGAGAGATTAATAACACAATTTGAGATAATTAAATCGACAGATGAGTCCTCAATAGGAAGGGCTTCAATTTCACCCAACCTAAATTCAATATTTTTATAGTTTTCAACTTCAGCAATTACATTAGCTCTTTTTATCATTTCAGGTGTCATATCAACACCGATGACTTTGCCAGTTTCACCAACTTTTTTCGAAGCAAGAAAACAGTCAAAGCCAGAACCTGAACCTAAATCAAGAACAATATCTCCTTGCTTTATCTCTGCAAAAGCAAGTGGATTACCACAACCAAGCCCTAAATTCGCACCAGATGGTACAGATTGAATATCATTGTCTGAATATCCAACCTGTTTGCTAATTTTATTTGCATTGCCATTACCGCAACATCCAGAACTACAACAACACGAACTTGATTGTTGTGCAATTTTGCTGTAGTTGTCCCTTACCAGTTTCTTTTTATCATTCATCCATTTCCCCTTACAAAAAATAATTTAGATCAATTGATAGATTGTTTAATTTATGAAAATACAGCACCGAAAATTATACCTGAAATTGTTGCCATTATTATGACCAGCAGCACAAACACTACTGTTTTCCTTGTTCCCATGATGCTTCGAATCACTAGCATATTAGGAAGTGATAGTGCAGGACCTGCAAGTAAAAGCGCAAGTGCAGGACCTTTGCCCATGCCATTGCTCATCAAACCCTCCAAAATCGGTACTTCCGTCAGCGTGGCAAAATACATGAATGCTCCAGCAATTGATGCAAAGAAGTTCGACCAAACAGAATTGCCACCCACAAGATAATTTATCCATCCAGATGGGATAATACCTTCGGTGTGAGGTCTGCCAAGGAGAAAACCTGCTGCGAGAACGCCAAAAAGTAGCAGTGGAAGCATCTGCTTCGTGAAGAACCAGCTCTGGTCGAACCATTCCCGTGTTTCGCCTTTTCCGGTCATTATGACGAGTCCAAGACCCAATGCACCTACCGCAAATGCTATCATTGGAACATTCAGTGTCTCAAAATTCAGAATCAATAATGCGGTTGTAACGCCGACAACAGCAAGTGCAAGCGTCAGGATTTTCCACCATTTAATGCGCATCCAGAATACGAGAATTGCTGCGAACCCAATGGCTGCAGCACTCACGATAATCCATTTTGCCTGAAAAATCGCTCCCCAGACACCCGTATTCACTTTTGATGACCAGTTGGCGAAAACCAGAATTATTATCATTGCAGCGAAAAACAACACATTCTGGTACAAAGGCGTGCTTTTATCGTCCTCCATCAAGACAAAATCTTCCTCTTTTTTGTCTTCATGACCGAAAAACAGATGCATCAAAAGTCCAATGACGACGCTGAAAACAATCGCACCAACAGCACGTGCTACGCCGATTTCAGGTCCCAGAACCCGTGCTGTGAGTATGATTGCCAGAACATTTATCGCAGGTCCCGCATACAGGAACGCCGTCGCAGGACCAATCCCAGCACCGCGAGTATAAATCCCTGCGAACAACGGCAGAACCGTGCAGGAGCAGACAGCAAGGATTGTGCCTGAAACCGCAGCGACGGAATATGACACAACCTTTTTTGCACTCGCACCGAGATATTTCATAACCGCGTTCTGCTTGATAAACGCTGCGATACCCCCGGCAATAAAAAACGCCGGCACAAGGCAAAGAAGGACATGCTCACGCGCATAATCCTGCACCAACGCCAACGCCTCGTAGATTGCGCTTGAAAAACGCTCAGAACCAAGCGGCATGAAATAAAACACGACAAAACCGGCAGTTAGCCACATCAGAATCTTCAATTCTTTCTTATTCATCGTTCCCCCGATGATGATTCTCAGAATTTGTTTGAATGTCGACTCCGCAGCATCGTTTTGCGATTGCAGTGCTGTCTGCAAGGTCTTTTCGAATGACTTCATCAATGCAGCCCATGAAATTCATAATGCATGGTACGCGCAAACTGTAAAAAATGTGCTTTTTCTCGCGCCGTTGTTCCAGCAAACCCGCAGCTTTCATAACCTGCAGATGCTTGGAAATGGTCGAGAAATCGACTTCGATTTCCTCCTGGATTTCGGAGACGCATTGCTCCGAAATTTTCAGTAAATCAAGAATCATGAGTCGTGTAGGGTGTGCAATTGCCTTGAAAATCTCGCTTTTGCGCAGGTAAACTTCAATATCAATGTTATCCATGATTATTCTCTCGTTTGTTCATTCGACAATATTACCAAATGACCAAACGATGTCAAATAATTATTTTTTTTTGCCACTAAGAACACGAAGATTCACAAAGAAATTATCTTTATTCTTTTTTCAAATTTCCGAGAATGTCCACTTTGTATTTTTTACCAGTCCACTTGAGCAATAAATCAGGAATTGCCTTCATAGCTACTTGACACTTATAGATTTGATCATTTACTTTAATAGCATGTACAACAAGTTTTATTTCATCTGATGACATAGTATCAAACTTCGGAAGAATCATATTTACATACTTTATTGAGGTTGAGTAATCAGGTGAATTCGAAAATCCAAGTAAAATTGAATTCTTAAATTTGCTAAAAG
>CAYZQB010000248.1:0-3863 GCA_964480395.1 uncultured Planctomycetia bacterium | reverse complement strand
ATGGATTTTAATCAGACAAGCCCCTGGGACTTTGGCACTGTTGCCATTACGATGCCGGGTGTTTTTCGATTAGAGATTACAAGCGTTGGGATTGATCCTCTGACATTAGCAAATTTCTCAATGCTGACAGGAAGTGAATTCACATATGAAGGTTTGGAAGACAGCAACGGCAATGATTTGAATCTTCCTCACATAGTAGCAGTTGGTGACAAAGTCTTTGCCAAAGTCGGATTCGCACCAACCTCTAATACATTATTTAACGATACATTTACAATAACCCATGATGCAATCAACCAAAATATACCATTAATTATTGAATTAACTGGCGAAGGACGTGACGAGATTTCTAAAACATTCAGCTACACTGGTGCTGCTGAGCAATGGACAATCCCCGTTGGTGTTTCATCAATACTGATTGATTGTAACGGTGCTATAGGTGGTGAAGAATCAACACTTGCTAGTCCATCAAATGGCAAAGGCGGAAGAGTCCAAGCTTCCTTAACCGTAACACCAGGTAGTACTCTAAATGTTTATGTGGGACAACAAGGTGGAAAAGGAACCACAACAGGTGGTATAGGCGGATGGAATGGCGGTGCTAACGCTAATAATTGGAGTTCAACTTATAATGGCGGAGGCGGTGGTGGTGCTTCTGATATTCGCGCAGGTGGAACGGCATTAACCGATAGAATTATTGTAGCAGGCGGCGGCGGCGGTGCTGGTCATGATGGTCAACTAAGTGAAGGTGGCCATGGTGGCGGTCTAATTGGACAAGACGGTGCATGGCGTGGCTCTTTTAGTCATGCATATGCCGGTAAAGGCGGCACCCAAGTTGCAGGTGGTGCTGGTGGATATTTCTCCTCATATGGTACTGGACAAACTGGCGCGCTTGGAATTGGTGGAAATTCCGGCGGTGGAATCGGTGCTGGCGGTGGTGGTGGATACTACGGCGGCGGTGGCGGCGTCTGGTCTGGCGGCGGTGGTGGCAGCAGCTTCACTGCAACAGGTGCAACCAACATTATACACACCCAAGGTGCAAGAAGCGGTAACGGAGAAATCATCGTCAAATACTAAATTTGGCTTATTTAGTATTAAATAGAACTTTTCTGTTGATTTGTGCTTTAATATTATGCTTATTGGATTTCATAAACCAATTTTCTTCTTTATTGGAGTTATCATGAAAAAAAACTTTCTGCTGATATTTATCCTTGCTTTTGCATTTTGTTACATTAGCTGTTCTTCCGAGACCAAGACTCTGACGATAAAACCTTCAAAACTGGATTTCTCAGATGTTTACCTTGGTGACAGCGTTACTAAAACTTTCGAGATAATCAACAAATATGGCAAAGATATTACGGTTTTGGCTTTACTAATTACAGGTTCAAACGATTTCCAGTTTGTTAGCGGTAATAACACTCCCTTGATACTTCTTAAAGGAGAATCAAACTTAATCGAAATTTCCTTTACACCCACAACAAATGGTCCAATTAACGCAATGCTTGAAATCTCGCACGATGCATCATCCAAACCGAAACAGGCTGATCTTTTGGGTCTCGGTGTTGCTGTACCAAGAATCAACTTATCCGATACATCATTTGATTTTGATAAGAAACTGATTAACAAAACACATACACATGACCTTGATATTGAAAACGTTGGAACTTCTGACCTCGAAATCAGTAATCTTACATTTATAGGTTTAGGTGCACCTCTTTACAGCATTTCCGCAGGTGGTCCCGCTCCATTTTACGTTGCACCTGGAACAACAAAAACGATTACAATTGCGTTTAATCCTGTGGTTATTGGCAACTATGCTGCTGACCTTCAAATCTACCACAATGCAGTTAATGAAGCTTCACCGATTGTTTATCCGATTACTGCCGAAGCAATCGATGTCGATCCGCAGATTACGTTGAGTCAGACTTCACCATGGGATTTCGGTAGCGTTGCATCAACAATGCCTGCTACACAAATTTGCGAGATTGAAAACACTGGGATTGACCCGTTGACCATAACTTCTGCAACTCTAGCAACAGGTACTGTATTTACTATTGATTCATTAAAGGATTCCAATGGTAATGTAATAAATCTTCCACAGGTTATCGCAGTTAGCGCAAAAATCATGCTGGCAATCAAATTCGAACCCACTGCTACTACAACCTATAACGACACATTGACAATTATCCATGATGGAACTAACGAAGTATCACCACTTGACATTTCGATAACTGGTGAAGGTCGCCTGATTATTATAAAAACATTCACTTATACTGGTTCTGCTCAGCAATGGACAGTCCCAGCTGGTGTAATTTCGATTGACATTGATGCTTATGGTGCAGAAGGTGGCAAAGGACAGCGTGGTTCTGCAGTTAACCAATATCCCGGAAAAGGTGGACGTGTACAGGCAACAATTTCCGTAACACCTGGAGACACATTGAATATTTATATAGGTGAAAAAGGTAAGGATGCAAATAATTCAGCATCTGGCGGTGGTGTAGGCGGCTGGAACGGTGGTGGGAATGGCTCAACGTATAGCACAGGTGGCGGTGGCGGCGGCGGCGGTGCATCCGACATTCGCGAGGTTGGAACTGATTTAACTGACAGAATTATTGTTGCAGGTGCTGGTGGTGGTTCTGGCTGCAACTATTCAACCGGTGATGCAGGCGGAAAAGGTGGCGGATTGGTTGGTGGCAACGGTTACAGTACAAATCCGGCGAGTTACCACGGTTATGGTGGAACTCAAACCGCACCTGGTACACTACGTGGAGCTCTTGGCATAGGTGGAAGCGGTGATCCTGGTTCTCGAACCGGTGGTGGCGGCGGTGGCGGCTACTATGGCGGCGGTGGATCAACATGGATGGGTGCTGGCGGCGGCAGCAGCTTCACGAAAATCGGTGCAACGAATGTTGTGCATACGCAAGACATTCGTGCAAGCAACGGCGAAATCAAAATCACATACTAAGATTTTTCAGTAAAAACATGATTGGATTGCGACTATAATTTTGAATTTAGAATTGCATTATCATAATCCAATATAATCTCATAAAGAAAGATAAGAATCTGAAATTTGAAGATGCGTAGAAAAATTTTGATAATGATGTTCGAAAATATTAGATTGAGATGTATCAATCGATGTATTTACGTTATTTCGAAAGGCATTGAAATTTGATTATTTTCAGTAAAAAATATTTTCATCTAATTAAAATCTTTTTCTTGATTATTTCTTTTCTCTTTGTAACTCCACAACCAGCATTTTCCAAAAAAAGTCCGCCTTTAGAAATTAGTGATATAGAAAAAGATAGCTCAAAATTTTATTTGGAAAAAGGTGGGGTATCAGAATTTTATGAATACCGAAAGCAGTTCTGGCTTGCATATAACAAGAAGATACTTCTAAGTAAACTCACGAAATTTGAGAAATGGATAAGCACTCAAAATAAAGTTTTAGTAAACCTAACAAAAATTAGCAAATTCCTCGAAAAGGAAATAGCAACTCTTACTGTTGAAATAGCAAATTCTGAAAAGATTAATATAAATAGCTACGGATTAAAAAGCGTAAAACGAAAGAAAAATGGACAGGAGGGTGAATTACTTTACATTTTTAATATGCTGAGCAATGAGCTATCAAATTCAAAAGGAAGATGCACTGAGAAAGTGAAAGCCCTTGCCCTTGAATTGTCAGCAGCGGTTACAAGATTGGATTCATTAAATCAATGGATGGTTCTGCAATTAAAATGGATGAAACGTGATGCTGAAATGCTAAGGGAATATCTGAAACCAATAAGCAAAATCCTGTATAATGGAGACGCAAAGGTTGAATTTAGAGGATTTTTCGAAGCGATACCTACTGGTTTCGACATAAATGCTCG
>CAYZQB010000247.1:0-3901 GCA_964480395.1 uncultured Planctomycetia bacterium | reverse complement strand
GGCACTTTCAGCAAATCTTTCGGAGGTGTAGGCGGTTTCGTCTGCTCGAACGCTCGGATTCTCGATTACATAAAATGTTATTCTTCACCGTTTTTCTTTTCCTGCGCACCCTCACCCCCAATTATTGCAGGTCTTATGAAATCGCTTGAAGTTGCTACCCGCGACTCAAGTCTGCGTGATAAACTGTGGGAAAACACTGCATATTTTAAGGAAAAGCTTTTGGGAATGGATTTGGATATCGGGGATACAGAATCGCAAGTTATTCCGATAATTATCGGTTCATCGGGTGAATTACTCGTGGAATTAGCATACGAGATACAGCTTCGGGGACTGTTTTTACAACCGGTTGATTTTCCTGCAGTGCCTGCGAATTCACGCAGATTTAGGATTTCCGTATCATCTCAGCTCACACGCGGGGAAATCGATGAATCACTCAACATTATCGAAGATGTTATTGCGAAAAGACTCCGAAAAACATAATCAGCATCAGTATCAACAGGCAAGAATGCCTGTTCCATCATTAAATGTAATATCAAATACAGTTTACTACAGCTGTAACGGTTGATTTATCCATAGATAAAATTTTAAGGCGTTTCGAGATACCGATTTAGTCTTAAAGCTGAATTTGCGTAAATCTTCCTCCGAATAATAATCAAAATTCAGAGAAGTCTGCAAAATTACATCTTCAATCAGCGTTATGAAAGTGCTGAATTTTCTGGCATTCTTAAGATCCCCTTGGTCTGTAAATCGCTTTGAGATTGAGTTCGTCTGAAGTTCGTCAGGAATATACTCGACATTGTTATCAGCAATTGAAACCCAATTTGGTCTGGCAGGATATATTGAAACCCAGGAAACCTGCCAAGGATCTTGTTCATCTTCATGAATCCACTCGTCATTGTGCAAAAGCTGAAGATTGTTCGTCATTCGTGATAGTTGTCCACCGTTCGCAATATCAACAAGAAACTGCATATAACTGAGTGGAAGCGGAATTTTGTTCTGCATAGTAAAATCATTCAGCATCTGCAGTTCGATTGTATCAACGCTATTCAAGTTCAGAGCAAGCTTATTATGCTTATAATCACCTTGATAGAATTCGATATTACCTGTTATCCAAAGTCGAATAAACCTATGGAATAATTTTGACGATTCAATACCGGAAAGCGGGTTTCCACCTCTGTAAAAAATAAAATTGCTAGAAATTCCGGTTTTTTTTAGCTTCTTTATCGCTAAATCCGCAAAATATTGCACAAACATTGATTTATCAGTATTTACAAGCGTATTTAATCTGCGAGACAAATTTGCCAGCAATGCTTGACTTTTTATCTTGTTCAATATTTCAAGTATTGCAAGTGCTGCGTTGGCACGAACAGGTGCTGCACGAAAATGAAGTGATTCAACCAAAAATATCGTGAAACTCTCAATTATTTCAGTACTTAGCTTTGATGACATCGATGAAAGTAAAGAAATCGCATCCCATCGGTCGATTACATCATGCTGAGAATATGGATACAAAGGTTTGTCAAGAGCATCCAATGCTATCTGCACAAGCTGCATTAAATATTGATTGGAAATCCGATTCATCAAAAACGGAGCGAAAAGATGATACTGCCAAAGGGGCAATGTTTCACCTTTCTCAATCGAATTAAGCAGCAGTTTCGATTCATTCTCAAATATCGACATCCACACCTCTTGACTAAGGTGAATCTATGCTGTCTGATTGAATTATTACTTCGTATTATTTTTCATCTTTTTTGCTAGTAAGTGAAGCAATTAATTCTAAAAATTCTGAAAGCTTCATTTCAGTCGGCAAATAGTTTTTCTTGTCAAGCGGTTTGCCGTCATCATCAAGTAACTTCAGACCCGAAACAGAGTTTTTGACATATTCTTTTTCGTCTTTCCCATTAAAAACCTTAAATTTCCCCTGCGACATGCCAAGGATTTGCAGCTTTTTGTTGGAATCTTCCCAGCAGAAAACCACAACTTCATCATCTTTGCTGAAATTCGCGCTTCCAGCAACTTCCTGAGCAATATCACCGACTTTTCCTCCACGTACAAACACTTTAATCGTGTCTTTTGCATCACCCTTGAGCGTTTTCTCGATTTCTATCTCAATTTCCGTCCAAATTGCTTTTTTATCTTTGTCCCAGGCGGCTTCCATCGTTTTAACTTTGCCGTGTACAATCGCTTTCGCATTTTCAACGAGGTATTCCACGCTGAGCTTCTTTGCAACAGTAGCAGAAAGCAATGAAGTCAGCAAAAGTACGAAAAACAAAGATATAATGAGTTTTGTGCGCATATTTCACCTGTTTTCTGATTAACGGTAATATAACACTAAACTAACAGTCGAAAAAGTTATTCAATTTTTTTAATCATGAGCGATGACATATTTTTCGAAATAATAATCCTGAAATATCCACATCACATTCTTTGCTTTTGTTTCTAAATCATCATATCCGAGAATGTGAAGCAAACCATGAATTATATAAAGCATTGTCTCCTGGAATGCAGTGTTGCCGTACTCACCAGAGACTTTCCCAGCTTGATCAGCATTCACAATAATTTCACCTTCAGCGGTTTTGTTAATGAATTTATAGTTTGCCAGCGTCTCGGTTTTCGATTCCGGTACATATTCATAGTCGATTGTCTGAATATCTTCACGTTCTTCAAGAAGATCGAAAGCGATTACGTCAGTTGTTGTCGATTTATTAAAAAATCTACGATTCAACTCAATAATCTCTGCATCATTAACAAATGCAATCGAAATTTCAACTTGGACAGCTCCATGTTCCTTCAAAATCGCGGAAATAAGCGCTTGTACACATTTTTTATCAGGCAAAAAATCATTCTCAGCTTCGTAAATCACATCAATTTCATAATCCATTTCAAGTAAATCTCCTCAATTGCATTGTGAAATCTTCTTTGTAAAATTACCACATGTTAACCGTAATCTGGTTTTACACAAAATCACAATAATTGTAAGATTAAATAAAATTATCTATAATTCAAAGGAGAATTCATGTCTGGACATTCGCACTGGGCAACAATACGCAGGAAAAAAGGTTCTGCAGATGCAAAAAAAGGCAAGCAGTTTTCAAAGATTGCAAAACAGATAATCACTGCGGTAAGACACGGCGGACCTAATCCTGACGGCAACCTAAAACTCCAGTATGCTATTCAAGAAGCTCGCAGTATAAGTATGCCTAAAGATACAATCCAAAACGCGATTAAGAAGGGTGCTGGCGAGAAAGACGGCGCATCCGACTATATCGAAGCCGTTTACGAAGGTTTCGGTCCTGCAGGCGTCAGTGTCATTATTGCAACTCTAACCGATAATACAAACAGAACAGGTCCTGAAGTACGCAAGATTCTTGAGAAACGAGGTGGTAAAAGCGCACCGCAAGGTTCAGTTTCATACAAATTCGATAACAATGGTTTGATAACCGTTAAAACTGAGGTAGTTGATGAAGATGAACTTCTTGAACTCATGCTTGACCTTGGTGCAGAGGATGTAAGCACGAACAGTGACGATGGTGTTTACGAGATTATCACATCAACAGCAGAATTTTACAGCGTCGTTAAAGCACTTGAAGAAAAAGAAATACCTACGGAAGTTGCTGAAATAACGATGATTCCCCAAACACAGATTGATATTGACAGCAATACCGCGGAAAAACTTCTTGCGTTAATGGATGACCTTGATGAACATGACGATGTTCAGAAAGTCTATACAGACGCAAATTTCCCGACATAAATTCGAGAATACTCAAAAGCAGACTTTCTGCTTTAAGTTTACATCACTGTCAATAGGGCATGTAACTCTTGAGTCCTATTGTCAATGCTGTGAGAAAAAAGCAGGCTTGCCTGTGCAGACTTTCTGCTTTAAGTTTACATCACTGTCAAT
>CAYZQB010000246.1:0-3921 GCA_964480395.1 uncultured Planctomycetia bacterium | reverse complement strand
TCAACCTTGTGAATCAGTGCGAGGGGTGTAAACACCACATTAGTTTACATCCCTTGCGATTACCCAATAAGGCAATGTGTACCTGCAAAACAGCACGATACAAGCAGTTGTATGATTGCAGTTCGTCCATATTTTAACGCAGAATCATTCGCATAGCAGATGAATAGGTTTGTACACATATTTTCTTTGGCTGATGCCTGCAAAACGCTAAGGATGCTAGCATCCATTTCCTTGCGTCCCTTTTGCATATTTCACTGAATTTATCGGTTTCATCGAGAAAGTATCCGTTCTTATTCCTTCCTAACTACAATGTCGCTAAATTGATGCCTTCGCTTCGTTTAGAATTACAAAAACAATATTTCTAATGTCTTTCAGCATTTTTTGGTAAAATTGAGCTTCTGCACCATGTTATGTTTGTCATTTCTGCGAAAGCAGGCGAATGTTGGGACTGTCATTCTGAGCGCAGCGAAGAATCCAAGCATTCGAATATCTGGATTCTTCGGTCATTTCATTCCCTCAGAATGACATGACTCGAAAGTTCTGGATAATTTAAGGACTTTGTCTACCCAATCAAGTTGGAAATGACAAAAAGCGTTATTGTGAATGACAGAAACACTATTCTGAGAAACAAACAGATTTAAATAAATTTTGTATGGAGATTATGATGAAAACTAAATTTTGGGCATTGTTGCTGGTTCTTGTCGTACTCATTGGATTCACCTTCGCACAGGACTCAGAACGTGAGAAAAAGCTTAAGGAATTGGAAGCTGCGAAGAATCAAGCCAGCGAAGAAGCAAAAAAAGCGGATGCTGAGAGAAAATCAGCGGAAGCAAAGCTAAAAGCAACTGCAATGAAAATTTTCATTACTTATAAGTTAATAAAAAATCTAGACCAACCATTGAAGGATTATGCAAAGAAGGACCCGTTCGGCAGGTTTCCAGAAGCCAGTGAAGAAGAAGATGGCAATGGCACTTCAAACCTTGTTGAACAATTGAGAGATAATGGTTTTTATCAATTTAATGAAAATAATCTTACAGACGATGAGCCATATCAGCTTGTTGATGCTTGGGGAAATCCTATGCGTTATCATTCCTGGAAAGGCAAAAAAAACAAGCAATGTGCGCATAACAAAAAATTATATGACCTTTGGTCAGCTGGTCCTGACGGGGATTTTGAGACTTTGGTAGACAATGTTGATAATTGGTCTTGGATTAACTCAGACGAAATAAAACTAGAAGATATTGAAAAACATTTGAAGGTTATTGCTGATTCGAATGAGATTGAGCAGTTTTTCGCGGAATATTTCAAGGCGGTTAATTCCTATGAAATCGAGAAATCGCTTGAGTTTTACTATATTCCTGAGGATAGACTTGCAGATTTCAAGAAAACAGCTTCTTCTCAGATGGAAGTGTTGAAGAAAATGTTCGGAGAGCAGGAGTTTCTGAGAAACTTCAAGCTTGTTGCACTTGTGCTTGAGGAAAATAATGCAAAAGTATCGTACACAAGCGAATTTTACATTGCTGAGGAAAAGAAATGGCGCAGCGACTCAAATTCGATGAATCTGGTGAAAATTGACGGCAAATGGAAGATTGATATTTTCAAAGTCTTTGTTGCAAAAAGTCCCGAAGAAATCTGGGCTGAAGCTGAGGAAGCAATTTATAAGATAATTGATGCTATTTATGTTTTTTCAGATGAATCAAAGGAGTTGGGTGCACTTGCAACAGATGTTTGGAAGCCAATTTCGCACATTTTAGACGCTATTAATCTTGATTCTGAAATTTTGACAGATTTGGAAAATTTCGACCTTGATGATTTCTATTATATCACTCGCAAAATCGACGGAGAACATAATTTTCGCGTAATCTGCGTTGCCTGGATGGGTGAAAAACGTGGAAAATCGGGTAAGGGACCGGAAATCGGCTGGAAGATGTATGATTCCGAAAAAGAGAGCTTCAGCGAGGATTATAAAGCGTTGAAGTTTGACGGGTTCAGCAAGTCAGCAAAAGTTAAGGAAAAGGTAAAACCAGAGGAAAAACCTGAAAAAACTGAGGAACCGGAACCCAAAGATAAAGTAAGCAAGGAAATTGAGGAGCAGATTGCGAAAGTGCTGCAGAAATTCGTCGACAGCTTTAATGCGCGAGATATTGAGAAGCTTCTGAGCTGTTTTTACTCCTCAAACGACGAAATTCAGAAGAAAATTGACACCAATTTCAAAATGGTGATGGAAGCGTTTGAGAAAAAGTACAAAGATGTGGAAAAACCGCTTAAAGACCCGAAGATTATCGACATCAGCGTGCAGGAAGATGAAATCTACAAAGTTACGTACATAATCGAGGATTACACTGGCTTGGACAAGGACGTAATGCAGAAGATGTTGGTTATCAACATTGAGGGAACCTGGCTGATTGATGTTTTCGGTGTGTACAGCATTGAGAAAACGATGCAAAAGATGTTCTGGAAAGAAGCGAAAACTGCGCTTGCAACTGCTAAAGCTGCAATTGAGATTCACAAAGCAAGGTATAAAGGTGAGTTACCGGAAATTTTTTCGTATGAATGGAAAAAACTCTCTGAGATTCTGGGTAAAATCAAAATTGCGCCAGATGCTTTCAAAACCTTGAATTATTTTGATGATGGCGATTTCTGGTACCGAACATTTTCTTACAAGGACGGTAATTTTTTCGAAATAATCTGTCTGGCGAATATGGACGCAAAAGGTGGATTGTCTGGCAATGGTCCGAAAATAGGATTTATATGTTTTGATGAAAGAGAAAATAAATGGACACAGGATTTTAATGCTGTCGAGTATGACGAATTGAAACCCACAGTTGAAAAAAAGGATGAAGAGCCGAAAGAAGTTCCCGACAATGCCAATGATACTGAAGTTGTACCCGAACCAGAAGACGATGACGAGAAAACCGATGCTGAGAAGAAGGTTTTCGAGGAGATTTTCACAAAGTTTTTCAAGGCATCAAATTCGCTTAATCCTGAGGAATTCCTCGCATCAATTTACATACCCAGCGATTCAAAAGAAGAATACGAGACAAACATCAAAACATACTTTGATGAGCTGAAAAAGACTCGAAAAGACAATGAGGGAACTTTCAAGGACTGGAAAGTTTTGTCGTGCAAAGTTGAAACGGAATATGCGGTTGTAACGATTGAATATAAGTACTTTGAGGAGGGAAAATGGGAAGAGGAAGAAGTCGATTTCACCTGTGTTAAACAGGAAAAAGGCTGGAAAGTCGATGTTTACGATTTATATGAAATCCCTGAAAAACCAACAGAAGTGCCAGATGAGGTGAAAGAAACGGATAAAATTGCTGAGCTCGAAAAAACAATCGAAAAACTTGAAAACGAAATTGCTGAACTGAAAGCGGAATTTAGAGAACTGAAGGAATTGATTAAGGAACTCATTAAAGAACAATCAAAATCCGAGCCCAAAGAGGAAAAAGTCCCTGAAGATGAAGCAAAACCAGCTGATGCTGAGATTAGGCAGAAAATCAAACAAGTGTTTGAAAATTTTGTAAATGCTTTGAATGAAACTGATGTTGATGGAGTAATTTCCCTGCTTTATATGGAATCTTCGGAATTGGAGAAACTTAAAAATGAGTTGACTGAAGATTTCAAGGATATGAAGGAAGAGCTTGGTGAGAATCTGTTTGTTAAGGATTGGGGAATAACTAAATACAAAAAGTTGAATTCTAATGTCTATATGATTTCCACGACGATGAAAGTATTTTCGAACGACGAAAATGAAGAAAAATACCAAGACGAAGAGCAGGATTACCAGATGGTTTTGATTGATGGAAAATGGCTTATCGATTTATTTTTGAATTTCGAATACAAGGGCAAAGAAGACAGTGAATTGTGGGAAGAAAAAGAGAAAGCAAAGGTTGGCGTTGCAAAAGCAAATGTAAAAAT
>CAYZQB010000245.1:0-3925 GCA_964480395.1 uncultured Planctomycetia bacterium | reverse complement strand
TGAACGCGAAATTCTCACATAGCCATGCCCACAACCCAAAAGGACAGACAAACTGACAATAAGGACGATAGATGAATAGACTCGCAAGAATCAGCACCGGTAGCGTGTACAGCGCAAACACAGCAATGTCACTCCACGTGAAAACCTTGAAATAATTTACATGATGTGTGATTACGTCCTTGATACCGAACACAAGCCCAAAAGCAATCAGAAAAAACACGATAAAAAACAGCACTCGAATAATCAGTGACAAAGCAAATGGAACATGTAGACGCTTTTTCAACTTTTTCAACATCGGAATCATGTGCAGAAGTTCTTGTGATGCTCCGAGATGACAACCCCAGCTGCAGATGAATTTCCGGCCAATCAGCGACATCAACGTAAATAATGCGAAAGTTAAAATGATTGTCAGAGTTGTTGCTTCGATACCTTCCAAAAGTTTCACAACTTTTACGATTGATTCCATCGGGTTTGGTGATGCACCGAGTCCTATGCCGAATATCAGCACGGATGCCAGAAGAATCATCCAACGTATTTTGTCAATATCTTTGCGTCTTAAAACGATGATTAAAACCAATCCAAGCCAGACCGCCCAGAGTGAAAGCTTTACAACTTCCTTCAACGGTTCTTTGTCCTCGTTCAAGTGTTGTAAAGCTCCTTTTACATCATCAGGTTTTAGTCCAAGTTCAGTGATGGGCATGCTCAACTTTTTATTGTTTCCCTCAAGCTCCCAGATTTTCAGGTTATCATGTGAAAGCAGATGCAATATCTTTTTAACCTTCGTTTCGTTTTGCTTCGCAATCTGTTTAAGTGACATCCTTTCGTTAAATTTAATGTCAGTTTTTTGCCCGAATTCTCCCAATTTCATGAAAATGCTAGCACCAACAGTCAAAATCACCAGCAAAATCACAATAATTATGTTCTTTTTCATAAGTACCTCGAATAATTAAACTGTTATTAATGTTCAATATTATAATTTAACTAAGTTAAACTTTATGTAAAGGTTATGTTATGGAACCCAAAATCGTCGAAAAAGTTGCTTTCAAAATTGTTGGATTGCGCAAAATGTTTACTGCGGAAACAATGAAGGAAATCCCAGAACTTTGGAATCAGTTTTTCCCGCATGTCAAAGATATTACCGGCAAAGATGATATGCCTGTGTGTTTTGGTGCATGTTATCATGACCCGAGTAAGTCGGAGATGGCAGATGTGGAATTTGAGCAGATAGCAGCGGTAGAAGCTGTTGAAGGGCGTGAAATTCCTGAGGGTATGATTGTGCGCGACATTGAAGCATCAAAATATGCTGTTTTCACGCACAAGGGCAAACTTGACAATCTGACTGAAACGTATAAACACATCTTCGGCGTGTGGTCAAAGCAGGAAAATGTCAAACTCAAAGCCGGGCACATGTTCGAATTGTATGACGAACACTTCAAATACGGTCAGGATGACTCAGAAATGGACATATACGTCCCCATCGAATAAATAACATTTGTTTGAACTTTTTGTATGCTAAACTCGTACTCATGCATAAAACATAAATGCTGGAGGATTTATGAAATTCGTAAAATGTTTAGCAATTTTTTTCGCTTTTATCTTAATCCGTAGTGTTACCGACGCACAGGATATTCAAAATCCACCAGAACCTTTACAAAACAGTAAACAACTTGAGAAAAATGATTCATCTTCAGATGACTTAAAAGCTTTGAAAGAAGAAAAAACTAAGTCCGACAAGTATCAAAAAGAATTAGAACAACTTCAGAATGAGTTTTCTGTGAAGTGCAGTAAAACAATTGAGAAAGGAAGCTCAAGCAAGTTATACCTTTTTATTTTCGCGTATAAGCAGAAAGCAAATAAATTCAAAGAGCTAGGAACACCAATTAAAACTTATCTCAATAAATATGCTGCAATCCGTAATACCGAAATTTCTTGTATCGATGACAAAGAGAAGAAAGCGAAAATGCTTTTCGAATTGTGCAAAGCGTTCAAACAAATTACGAACAACAAGGAAAAAGCAAAAATGCTGATTCTACAAGCGATTTCATTGACTGAGGATGTTGAATTTGCGGAATCATTGCTCAAAGAATACTATCTGCTTGAAAACGATGATTGGGACGATGACGATGATGATGGTTATGGTTATAAGGATGATGAAGACAATTCAAACGACAAAAAATCAGATGAAGGTAACAATAGAATCAGTATTAATATGATGCTGCCTGAAATCGAAAGTCCCATTGTTGCGGGTTTGCGAGTGAATATTTTTGCTGCGAAAAAGAAGTATAAACTTGGTGAACCAATTATTATCTATACTGTGATAAGGAATAAATCCGATAAAACAATCGAACTCAAAATTGATTATGACCATAAATCCCAACTTTGTTTTTTCGATTACAGTTACACTGATGGACAAGGGATAAATGTACAACGTTTTTGTCGTTGGACACCACAAAAAATTGAAAATAATATAACTCCCAATGCGGTTTTCTGTTACGAGAACGATTACAAGTCTTCTCTAAATAAACCAAATAGAGTAGGTAAAATTAAATTCATGATTACAATTTCAAAAGAAATCGAAAATAATAAGTATGCATACATTGAATCGAATACAATTGAGTTCGAAGTCGTTAATTAATCGTTGTCTGCGAAGCGATTTCGACCACTTATTGGTGTATTTTACATTATCACAAAACTAAATATTGTATGCTGAGATTCATAAACTATAATATTTTTGGATTAACATTATGCAGTTCAGGTCGATTAAACTTGAAAAGAAAATATTATCGGAAGTTAAATGGCTGAACCAACAAAAGAATCGTTACAAAATTTAATTACCAGATTTTTCGAATATCTCGAAGTTGCAAAGGGAGTTTCACCCCAAACGTTGCGAGCGTACAGAACGGATATGACTGCTTTTGCTGACTTTTGCGAGTCGCAGAGACGATTTTTACCGGAAATGCTCGACCAATACTTCCTCCGACGCTATTTATCAGAACTTCGAACAATAAACCTCTCTCGCTCGACAATAAATCGCAAACTCGCATGCCTTAGAACTTTCATGAAATATCTCATTAAAATTGACGAAATTGAAGTGAATTACGCCCGTTTGATTCGGTCACCAAAAGAAAATCGAAAGTTGCCACATTTCCTGACGGAAATTGAGGTTCAGAAACTCATTGCTGCTCCCGAAATCTCTACCCCGACAGGTCTGCGCGACCGTGCAATCATTGAAATTCTGTACTCAACAGGTGTTCGAGTGTCAGAGCTTTGTGGGCTTAGCATTGATGACATAAAACTCGAGCGTGAGGTTGCAATTGTTCACGGCAAGGGCGACAAAGAGCGCATGGTATTCCTCGGGTCGTATTCTTTGAAGAGTTTGACCGAGTATCTGGCTCAGCGTGAGTATTTTCGACCGTTCGAGGATGCAGTGTTTGTGAATAAGCACGGAGGACGGCTTTCGGACAGAAGCGTACGAAATATTCTTGATAAATATGCAACAGAAGCTGGGATTGTCCAGAAGATTTCGCCACACGTACTCCGGCACTCATTCGCCACCCATATGCTTAATCACGGTGCGGATTTACGTGATTTGCAGGAGCTTCTGGGGCATGCATCGTTGGCAGCAACGCAGATTTACACGCATGTCAGCACAGCACGTCTCGAGGAGCAATTCCGCAAATTCCACCCGCGCGCCAAAAAAAATCAGTCCTAAGTACATAAAATGATTCAGTTTTATCAAACGTCTATTACATTCTAAAAAAGTACATTGAATTTGTGTATATTTGGATTATAATATAAGTGTACTTGTTCTCAGCGTTCGCTGATGTTTATGCTTTATGAATCGGAGTTTGTGATGAAAAACTTTTTTCGAGCTTTTTGTGGAATTGTTTTTGTAGTGTTTTTTGTTGGATTGAGTGGCTGTGGA
>CAYZQB010000244.1:0-4059 GCA_964480395.1 uncultured Planctomycetia bacterium | reverse complement strand
CGCCGCTAGCCTGGATTCTTCGACTACGTTCGATTCACTCACTTAGCTCAGAATGACATCAGCGGTGCCAATGATGAACACAAACCTACTCATTGTCATTGCGAGGAAGGAGAGAAGCGACTGACGTGGCAATCTCTGGAATTCTGATGATTTTCAAACAAACAAGACCTGTCTTGGAATTGCACGTCGCCAAAGTCTCTGAGATTCTTACGTTTCGCTCAGAATGACAAAAATATTGCTACTGAGCTACAGTTAATACATAGAAAAAATATAATTTATAACTGTTGTTATTTATACAGTTATAACGATTTCTCCAAAAATATCTAGATTGTGCACTTAATATATTGGAGGATTGTTTTATTCTGTTTGGATTGTAAAATTGGAAAATTCAAAATAATTGAGATTATTAAACAAATACCCGCTCTCGTTTCTCTAATATATACGTTTATGGAGAGGGAAAAATGTTTCGAAAAGTAAGTGTTTTGTTTTTTTGCGTGTTTTTGAGTTTTCTTGCTTTCAGTTGTGAGATTGGGATAAATTTTTCGGCACATTTCTTTTTCTATCCCAAAGAATTCAATTTCGGAAGCGTTGATGTCGGCAGCGTCGGAACACTTACCATTGAAATCGAAAACCCAGGAGTTGCTGACCTCAGGTTCAATCAAATTCTCCTTACACCCAATTCAAATACCGACCCTCAGGAAATGTACATATCAGAAATAGTTGATCCATTCGGAAGGTCGCAAATCCCACCATTAAACCTGATTCAAATTAAGCCAAACGAGAATATGAAACTTATTTTGAAATTTGAGCCCATTGATTTAACACCAAAATCTGCGATGATTGCATTTGTCCATAATGCCAGCAACATTGAAAGTCCCTTCGAAGCTAAGGTACAGGGCAATAGCTCGAATCTTGACATTGATCCTGATGTCCTCGAGTTTGGCAAAGTTCATTCTGGTACTATGCTGGAAAAGGAGATAAAAGTTACAAATCGAGGTTTGGAAACCCTGATAATTTATGCTCTTAGCCTATCAGGTTCTTTCGATTTCGATATTGAATCCAACAGCGGATATTCAACAATCGAACCGATGAAGTCCAAAATGATTCGAATGAGTTTTACACCAACAGTAACAGGATTTGCAGAAGCCCAGCTCAATATCTTCCATAATTCTGCAGGTTCTCCAACACTCATTGACATTAAGGGTATTGGTGTTCCGGATGATAATAAATCGCCAGAAGTCAATAAACCTACCGTAAGTCCAAGCATCATCAAGTCCGATGGTACTGAAATTGTACTTTTCACCGCTGAAATTTCAGATGCCAACGGCACTGCAGATATCCAGAAAGTCAACATTAATATGAAAGAACTTCTCGGTGATAGAAATCAAATTATGTTCGATGACGGAACAAACGGAGATGCAGTTGCTGATGATAATGTCTATTCCTTCGAATATCTGATTCCAAGCGGATTAAGCACCAAGAATTATGACGTAGAAATCACTGCAACAGATTATTCGAATGATACTGGTATCGGACATAGTTTTTTGAGGATTTACAGCGGGAATAAAATTTATGTGAATGATAATACTGGTAGTAATTCACTTGGTGATGGCAGCAGTGTCGCGCCATATAAAACCATTCAAAAAGGCATTGGTGAATCTTCAACCGGCGATTGGGTCGTCATTCAAGATGGTGTTTACAAAGGTTTGGGCAACAGAGACCTTGATTTTTCGCATAATCTTACACCACCTTATACACGCGAAATTATTCTAAAATCCGAAACCAATGCTGTTACTACAATCATCGACTGCGAAGGTACAAGCACAGATGAGCACAGAGCGTTTATTTTCGAAACAGGTGAGACTTCGTCTTCAGTTGTTGACGGATTCACAATTAAGAACGGATATTTTTCAGGAGACGGCGGGGCGATTTATTGCGATGGTGCAAGCCCTATGATTCAGAACTGCATTTTGACAAATAATCATGCGGATGATTCTGGTGGCGCGATATTTTGCGAAAATTCTTCCAAAGCACTGATTTTGAATAATACAATTATGAATTGTACTGCTGAATCTGGTGCTGGAATTTTTGCTGACAAATCTCCAATAACAATAATTAACAATACCATAAACAATAATCAAGGTTCGAAAAATGGTGCTGGGGTCTGCATTATCGAGAGTTCCGTTGCAATCGAAGGTAACGATATCATCGATAACAAACTCGATTCAAACGATACAGATATGCACGGTGCAGGTGTTTATCTTGAAGGTAAATCGATTCTTCCGTCAATCAAACATAATAATATAATCGGTAACAGCATACGCAGCAATGATGGTGACTGCTTCGGCTCAGGCATGTATTTAAATATTCAAACATCGACGTACAATGTTGAATATAACGAGATTAAATCGAATACGATTTACAGCAATAATAATCTGGCATACGGTGGCGGAGTTTACATAACTGGTGAAGATAACGCTGCAAAATTTCTGAACAATGATGTGCTATTCAATGTCGCAAATTCCAGTAATGCTTCACCCGTTGGAGGCGGTGTTTACATTGATGAGCAGACTAAGCCAGTAATAAAAAACAATGTTATATCAAGTAATACGGTATTCTCACGGCTTGCTGCAACATATGCCGGTGGTTTATATATCAATCAAACCGACAACATAACCTTTGAAGATAACACTGTTAATTACAATGAATCTATTGCACAAAGGGAACATACATATGGTGGGGGAATCTTTGTTGATAGTACCACATTAACCTTAAACATTCAAAACAGCGTTTTTAATTACAACACATGCAATGCTGCTTCGGGATATAGAAATTATGGGTGCGGCATGTTTATCAATGATGGTAGTGCCGTTTTAATTGAAGGCTGCGATATATCTAGCAATAACTCAATTTCCGGCTCATATTCTTATGGTGGTGCGATCTTTATTAACACTAATGCAAGCACTACTTTTAAAAACACAACCATCAATTCAAACAACATTAATGCATCATCATATTGCTACGGTGCTGGTCTATATTGCAGTACAACAACGTATGTATTTCTTGAGAATTGCGAGATTTCGAATAATGAAACAACTTCGGGCTATGACAGCTATGGAGGTGCGATTTATTTCAGACAGGGAAGCTTTACACTTTCAAAATGCAAACTCAATAACAATAAGCTGACATCCTGGCGTAATTCGTACGGAGGTGCTTACTATATTTACAATTATGCTTCGCTGGTTGTTGAAAGCTGCGAAATTGTTTCTAACAGCATCACTGGCTCAACTTGTTATGGTGCTGCGCTTTATTCTTATTATACTGCGGTGAATATGCAAGTTAAGAATTCGCTTATTGCAAATAATACAGCAGATTCATCAGACTTGGCATATGGTGGTGCGCTTTATGCGTATTATTCTACTATAAATTTCCAGAACTGTACAATTGCGAATAATTCAGTTATCTCAGACACTGGCAACGCTGCTGGTGGAGCAATATACGTTCTCTACACATACATATCGTCAACAATTAATAACTCGATTTTCTGGAATAATAAAGCAATATCGCCTTATGGAAGCGGGTCTCCGGAAGGAAACGATTTTACAATTATGAATAATCGCACCTATAATATT
The DNA here is from genome assembly GCA_964480395.1 of uncultured Planctomycetia bacterium. Classification (GTDB taxonomy): domain Bacteria; phylum Planctomycetota; class UBA8742; order SKZP01; family CAYZQB01; genus CAYZQB01. The sequence continues at coordinate 427 of CAYZQB010000244.1, read as the reverse complement.
ATTATCAATAATTGTCTGTACTCGAAACTACCGAAGTACGGAGTATCAAGCGTTTACGATCCGGGCAATCTGCTTAACACCAATCTTGCATGTTTTTTCGATTCCGATCCTTATTTTGTCGATTGGAATGCCGGCAATTTCCGGCTTCAGCATACTAACATCGGCTACAACAATGATTCTCCTTGTATTGACAGAGGTAATGACTCGTTAATAACCACAAATATCACGCAGGACCTTGATGGTAATCCGCGATTTGTCAATGGTGATGGTATTGGCGGAGCAACAATCGACATGGGCTGTTACGAAAAACAGAACTAGTACATGCTGTTACATTAATTCTACGACATCTTTGGTGGGTCAGGCATCTTGCCCGACATTCAGCATCAATATTAACAGGCAGGGATGCCTGTTCCACCATTTACAGAAT
>CAYZQB010000243.1:0-4113 GCA_964480395.1 uncultured Planctomycetia bacterium | reverse complement strand
CTGGCGTATCTGCCAGTTGCGGGTGAGCAGGGGCAAAACTATATCGGCGCGATGCATGCTGCTGCGAATTTTGCGTTCACAAATCGTGAAATTATTTCGCTAATTGTACGGTCAAATTTGCGTCATTATTTTCCTGAGTTAGAAATAGATTTGCTTTATGATGTAACGCACAACATGGCGAAGCTTGAGGAATATGCGGGTGAGGAAATCTGGGTGCATCGCAAGGGGACGACACGAGCATTCACAAAGGATAGGATGCATGGGACAGCATTTGCGGATGTAGGGCAACCTGTGCTGATTCCAGGCAGCATGGGCACTGGCTCGTATGTGCTGGTTGGTGTTGCAGGCAACGAGAAAACGTTTGCGAGTGTGAATCATGGGGCAGGGCGTGTGATGTCGCGTACTGCAGCAGCGGGGAAGTTCCGCAAGAACAAGGTTTTCAAGCCAGCGGGGATTTCGGATTCGCAGTTCGAAAAATCTATGCATGGTGTGCATTTAATCTGCGAGGATAAACGCTACATCAAGGAAGAAGCACCAGATGCGTACAAGGATATCGATGCAGTCATTGAAACCGTCATTGGCGCAGGACTTGCCAAAGCTGTCGCCCGAATGCGTCCCCTCGCCGTCCTGAAGGGCTAATTTTTGCCACGAAGGACACGAAGGTACACGAAATTTTTCGCTATCGCTAACAAAATTTGTTGAAAATTAGACAAACTCAGCATTGAGTTAGAATAACAACATAGTCTCTGAGATTACTACGCTTCGCTCGTAATGAAATTGGTAGTATGCGATTCAAAGTAAATTATTATTTTTTGGATTCGGTGAGGACGGGCATCGTTGCGCGCTTGAGGAAAAGCAAGCCGAAGCAGGTTGAGGGAATACTTTGCTCCCATGAGCCGTCGTCTTTTTGCTCAGCAATTAGCACTGCTGCTCCCTCAGGATACCACAGATGTTCGCCGTAACATTCCGTCTGTGCCAGAACTCCCGCACGTTCCAAGCTGTACATATAATAATAAAATTGATACCGATATTTTTTAGGATTCTTGAAAACGCTGAAATTATGCTGCATAAACGCGAGCCCGTCCATAACAGAATTATCTATTTTTGCAGCTATTTTACTCGATAAAGCTTTGTTATTTTTTAGACATGCCTTTGCAATCACAAGAGTTGTGATGCCTGCGGAAGTCATCGACCCGTAAGGATATTTGGGCATTATGTAGCCCCAACCGCGAGCTTTTGCACCTCGAACGGTAGTTGTTTTTTTCTTGTCTTTTGTGATATCATCAGTGATTTCTAATTTAACGGGTGGTCCTTTTTTCTCCTGACATGCCAGAAATCCGTCAACTATTTCCGTTAATATTTTCGTTGGAATCGTTTTCCCGCAGCGCATCGCGGAATAAAAAGCATACATCACATACTGCGTTACTGAAACATCAAAACGCTTTGGGTCGGTTTCAGTATCATCCCCGTAAGACCAGAGCGGAACAGGCATATCTTTATTGTTCTTCTCCTTGGCTCGATGCGAAAGAATATATCTCAGCGCACTTTCAAGCAGTCGGTCATCGTCAGCAGATAAGTCGCGTTTTGGCTGTTCTGTGATTTTGTTTTCACGAGCAAGCTTCCATTCTTCATCGCTGATTCCACGTGCTTCACATGCCATAATTACCGCAGATGCTTCATAATTCGTAGCAAAAGATTTCCCGTAAAGATATTCGAATCCTTCATCTATGCATTTGCTATCATTTTTTTCGCCAGAACTCATCAGTGCGAGTAATGTTAGAGCGGTATTACCTGCTTTTGATCGTGAAGTGGGCTGATTCCCCCAGCCGCCGTCGCGATTTTGCGCATCTTTCAAATATTTCACACATTTCGCAATTGCACGATCAATCAGCGGTTGTAAGCGGGTCATGCTTGCAATTGACACCGGTCCCGAAAGGTTCATTGTCTCATGCTGCCAACGTGCTTCCTCGTTGAATTTTTTATTATCGTTTTTACCTTCAAGCTTATCGAACCAATACCGGTAGGAAACTTCGGCTTTGGTTATGCAGTTTGTAGCAATGTTATATTCTGCTTCCGCCTCGAACAAACCCTCTTTCAGAACAAGAACTTTTTCTTTGTCATATTTTGTTTCAGCCTTAATATCTTTAGAATTATCTGTACAAATATACTTACCTTTTAGAATATATTTACAGGGACTTTGTGCTTTTGTTACAGTAACAACGCCTGTTACATCGACTTTGAGCTTGCTAAAATAATCAATATCGCAGGTTTCATTAAAAGTATAAGATTCGCCAATCTTGATTGTATCATCAGGCAGATAGAACACGGATTTACGGATAAAATCTGAAAGACTGTCGCATTCGTACTCAAGCCCTTTATAATCAATGCTTTCGCCGTTGAATGAGGCAACAATCCCATTTTGCTCATAATAATGTCTATAATATTTAGACTCTGGATATTTTGGTTCGACGCTAAGGATTGGATACATTTTTTCACGTTTCCAGCTTATTGAGTAATAATCTTCGGTTTTCGGCTCCCAGTAAAGTTCGACTTTATCTTCGAATTCCTTACGGTTGCGCGGTTTCTTCGATTTCGATTTAGCAACTGTATCCGAACAAATGAATGCTGACAGAATCAAAAGGACAACAAGAATACGGGATGATTTCATAACAACCTCAATTTAGTATCAAAGCCAATTATAATCTGAGAAGTGAAATTCCACATAAATTTAAATTTATTCCTTTTGTGATTTACTGATTTTTTTTACTTCACCAGAAAATACTTGATAATTTAACGTTGTCAAAAAAGCAAGTTGCAGATGAAACACATATTGTGCTAAACTGTTGATAAATGAGTCAATTTCAGAGGTGAATCATGGCGGATATTGTTGCAGCAGGTTTTATTGTTGTTCGATTGACAGAGACACTCTCGGAAACCCCGAGTGAGAAGCTTTTGCCGGAGCTTGCTGGTCGAAACTACGAATTTCTTTTGCTCAAGAGTCGGGCGTATGAGGAATGGGGATTTCCGAAAGGGCATAAAAACAGCGAGGAGGAGAGGATTGAGGATTGTGCATGGCGCGAGCTGAAGGAAGAAGCTGCGCTTACGCCTTCGAATATTCGGCTTTTGGCGGAGCGTCCGGTGCGTGTGGAATATGATGTTGAGCTTGAGCAGGAGGTCGGCGAGAAGGAGGTATATTATTTTTTGGCGGAATTGGTTGAGGGTGTGCCGGTGATTTCGACGGAGCATTCGGAATATGCGTTTTTCAGTCCAGCAGATGCTTTTGAGTATGTGCAGTATGAAAATCTTCAGCTTCTCATCCGCTTTTTCTGCCAAAACCACAAGTTCATCTAAATTTATAATTATTCTCGGTTAATAAAATGAATGATTATCTTTATGATGTTTTTATAAGTTATTCACGTGCTAACAGAGACTGGGCAATGGTTTTTGCATCTGATTTGAAGCAGAAACTTGAAGAGTTACTTAAAGATGAAGTTAGCGTTTTTATTGATACAAGCGAATTGCACGGAAGCGAAATTTGGTACAATAAAATAATGTCATGTGTTGAAAATTGCGGTGCATTTATTGCTGTGTATTCGCCTGAGTATTTTGAGAGTAAAATGTGTATTGAAGAATTTGACACAATCAGCACACGACAGGTTGGCAGCGATTATAATCTGATTTTTCCGATTCTTCATAAAGCATGCGTGCTGAAACCGCGATATGCAAAGATCCAATACATTGATTTTACGAATCTGGATAAAATAAGTCCGGAATACAGCCAGAAAATTCATCATGTTGCCCAAGACCTCATTTCTGCGATATTTAAGCACAGAACAAATATTTTGAGAGAATCAAATCAAAAAGAATCAGCCTCGTTTGCTGCGATTAATAATGAGGTTTTAATTGGACCTGCAAGAATCATTTCAAAAAAAATTGATGAGGCACTTGAAAAGGAAGATGTTGAGAGAGTTTGTGGATTATTGAATGAATTGAAGTCAATTGTTGGGGAGGAACATACTGCTTATGTAAGTAGAAACGATAAATGTACTCAGATTGCGTTGAATGAACTGATTCCTGAAATGGAAAAGTTGTTCGATAAAAAAGAATGGAAGG
>CAYZQB010000242.1:0-4122 GCA_964480395.1 uncultured Planctomycetia bacterium | reverse complement strand
AACCAGTAAGACTGGGCAGACTTTCTGCTTTATTCTTACAACATCGAAAGTAGGATTCAAAAGTTACATGCCCTATTGACAACGATTTAAACTTAAAGCGTCAATGATGCGAAAGCAACAATGAAATAAGGATTAAAAAATGAGCGAAGAATATGACAAGTGTTCATTTTGTGGCAAACCACGATATATAGTTAAAATTCTAATAAGCGGACCTCCCGGGATTCATATTTGCGATGAATGCGTTGACTTGTGCGAAATGATAGTGAAAGAAGAGAATAAACGCGAAAATGATGATTCGGGCGTTTCCGTCGATTTTGAGATTGACGACCTGCTCACCCCGATTCAGATTAAAGCTCACCTCGATGAATACGTTATCGGACAGGACAAAGCAAAGAAGGTTTTGTCTGTTGCAGTTCATAATCACTACAAACGAATAAAATATAGAGACGAAGTCGGAAAAGATGGTGATGTTGAGCTTGAGAAATCGAATATTATGCTTATTGGTCCGACTGGTTCAGGCAAAACCCTGCTGGCACGTACACTTGCGCGGATTATGAAGGTTCCATTTGCAATTGGTGATGCAACGACGATGACCGAAGCTGGTTACGTTGGTGAGGACGTTGAAAATCTCCTCCTGAAGCTCATTAATGCTGCGGACGGCGACGTTAAAGCTGCGGAACGAGGCATCATTTTCATCGACGAGTTGGATAAGCTCCGAAAAACATCACAAAACGTCTCGATAACCCGTGATGTATCTGGCGAAGGAGTTCAGCAGTCACTTCTGAAGATTATTGAAGGCACAATCGCCAATGTTCCTCCGCAAGGCGGGCGTAAGCATCCTGAGCAGTCGTACATTCAGATTGATACAACAAACATTCTCTTTATTTCCGGTGGTGCTTTCTTCGGACTCGATAATATGATTGCAAAGCGTGTTGGCAAAATGCGTATCGGCTTCAAAACACAGGTTGATAACGAAACAATTTATGACCCGTCAATGTTTCAGGACGAACTTAAAGAACTCGATTATCTGCTTGGTCTCGCAGAATCGGAAGACCTCATTAAATTCGGTCTCATTCCCGAACTGGTCGGTCGATTCCCTGTCTGGACAACGCTTTCACCGCTGGATGAAAAAACATTGAAATCAATTCTGACTGAACCGAAAAACTCGCTGGTTAGACAATATCAGAAATACTTCGAATTCGAGGACTGCAAACTTGAATTCACCGAGGAATCTTTATCAGAACTCGCTCGAATCGCAATAAAACGGAAAACTGGAGCACGTGCGCTACGCTCAATTATGGAAGAATTTATGCTTGAAGCGTTATACATGCTTCCGAGTATGTCAGCCAAAGTGAAAAATCGCAAATTCCTTGTAACACCAGAAATTGTTCGAAAAAAAGCCAAACTTTTGGATGATGATGTGATAAAACTTGATTTCACAAGCACTGACAAGGATATTTCAATCGACAAAGAAACCGCATAGGATTAATTTGTTTTGAAACAATAAAGCAATATGAAGAAACTAATGAATGCTTTGAAACTGAGATAATGAAATTATTTGAAAGTTCAAATATGAAAACTCAGACAAAACCAAAATAAAGATTAACTTCATCAACCTTTTTTCTTATGTGGTTTATAAAAGATATTTTTCTCATCAAAGCCTACAAATACTTCTTCACCGTTGGCTTTGACTAAATACATTGATCTATCAGGTTTGATTTTTAGCACACCAATATCAACAAAATACTTAGAGAACCAATCCACCTCATCAACATTTTGAAGTTTCCATTCTAATTCAGAAATTTCATGAATTTTAATGTGATATGAATCCTTCTCATCTATAATAAATAATTGTGATGGATAGAAACCAGCTTTTACACTCAGGTTATTCCATGGTATGTTCTTTACTTCTCCATTAACGACTGACAATCTTGAGATAAGAGTGTAAGATAATTCACAAGTTAAATCGAACATATGTGTATAATAGAGCATCTTTTTGTTAATAACTGCATTGATTAGCATGTAGGTTAAAACCTTGATACTACCAGCATAATAAATCATGTAAGTTTGTATACTGCGTGAAAAGGTTTTGAACAAAACAATCTTCAAAGTTTCCCAAAGTTTTTCAACTTCGACTATTTCAACCTTTGTATTATTAGTATTGTGATCCGAGTTAAAGTGGAGGTTATATTTTTTGACAATTTCAATTAGTTTTTCATTTGAAGGTTTGATATTCGGGTCAACGTGTTCAAACTTCGGTGGTTTTTTGAATTCTCTTGTTTGTAGTTTTTCTTCAGTTTCATCTTCAATTGGTAACTGCTCTTTCTTCGATTCTATATTTTCAGTTTTTTCAACTTCTTCATTCGATGTTTTAATCTCCGATTTATCCTTAGTGTTGTCTGAATTATGTTTTTGAAGCTCTTGTTCGATTGTCTCGGTTTTGTTTAGTATTTTACTTTGGTTGATTTTGGGTGCAGATTGGTCTTTACAATTTGAAAAAAAAGCAAATGAAACTAAAAGAATTAGAATGAGTTTTAGACGCATATATCACCTTAAATCGAAATGTATTTACAATTTTATCATAATAATGGACAACCTGATAATCATTAATTGGCTTTAACACAGTTTTAAACAATCAACATTTTTCATTGAATCAGTAATCCGAAGTGATATAAACCTTCAGTGAATGTATAAAACACAATTTAGATACAACTTTGGAGGATTGATGAAGATTTCGTTTTTCTGGTTGAAACGCTTATTTTCACTTGCTGGGGTTGTGCCAGTCGGCGGATTCCTCTTGTTTCATTATTATACAAATTCTAAATTTTTGGAAAGTGCTGCAACTTTTCAGCACGGTGTCGAGTTTTTGCATAAATTTTTCCCAGTAATTCTCTTTTGGGAGATTTTCGTTATTTGGGGACCGATGTTTTTTCACGGTTTAATCGGCATCATTATTTATTTCTACAAAGGTCAGGGACTTATGGGCAATGTTGCCAGTTATCCATTTACTACAAACTGGTGGTGGTTGATTCGTCGGCTTACTGGAGTTCTTACACTGATGTTTATAATCTGGCATGTATCCATCTTCCGGTTTATGTATAATCCCGGCTCTTCTGTGAATTTTATTGATGGCTCAACTGTCGGCAATTATGTTTATCAGGTTTCTGTGCTTTACGACAATTTCCTTGTTTTCCTGCTAATGATTATCGGCATTGTTGCTAGTGCATTTCATCTGGGCAGTGGACTCTGGTCATTTTGTATCACCTGGGGCATCACGATTACAAGAGCAAGCCAAAAATGGATGTTCAGAGTTGGTATGGCTCTGGCTTTCTTTATTATGGCACTCGGTATTATCATTTCCGTAAAAATGCGCGCATACGATTTTAACAATGCAACAAATTTCCGGTTTATGTCTATCGAAGATGCGAAAGAATGGCATGAGATGGAAGCTAAGACTCAAGAGAGTTTTATTCCGATTCTTGAGCAAAGCTTTAAAGCTGAACAAAACAAAGAAAATAACAAATAAAAGAGGATAAGAGGAAAAAATGTCAAATAAAAGAATTATCATTGTCGGAGGTGGGTTAGCTGGTCTTGCTGCTGCCCTGGCAATCGCAGAAAAAGGCGGTAACGTCGATATTTTTAACACAACACCTGTAAAACGCTCGCATTCAGTTTGTGCGCAAGGCGGTATCAACGGTGTCGTAGACCCTGACCGTGAAAATGATTCGACGACACAGCATTATTATGACACGGTTTATGGTGGTGATTTTTTAGCGAATCAGCCGCCGGTTAAATATATGACCGAAGATGCACCGGCAATTATCAAACTAATGGCACGTGCAGGCGTTCCTTTCAACCGGACTCCTGAAGGTTTCTTAGATTTCCGCGCTTTTGGCGGTGCGAAACACAAAAGAACGGCTTATGCGGGGGCTTCGACGGGACAGCAGCTTATTTACGGCTTGGATGAACAGGTACGACGCTATGAAGAAGAAGGAAATGTCCGTAAATTCGAGTTCTGGGAAATGCTCAAAATTATCAAAGACGAACAGGACAGAACTGCCGGTATTGTTGCCATCAACATGCACACAATGGAAATTCAATCATTCCCTGGTGATGCGGTTA
>CAYZQB010000241.1:0-4123 GCA_964480395.1 uncultured Planctomycetia bacterium | reverse complement strand
AGCCGCTGTTTTCGACTCCGCTCAACCACCGCATATATTACTCAACCATCGATGTTCTCTGTGTCTTAAAAATGTAGAACGAAATCAAAAATAATCTGTGAATTTTGCAGCAAATACCTCAAGGGCACGGAATCGGTGCGATAATTTGTTCTTTTTGTGCGCAGGCAGTTCAGCAAAAGTCGCGTTTTCTGGTGGATAGAAAAACAAAGGATCATAGCCGAATCCATTATCACCCCGTAACTCCCTTGTAATCATGCCTTCAACTGTGCCTGTTACCGTAAAAAGCGTTCCTTTTTCAGGAGTAGCACATGCGATAACCGTAATAAAGTGAGCGGTTCTGCGTTCATCAGGAGTATTTTGAAGCGTTTTGAGTAGTTTTTCATTGTTGGCAGTGTAATCTTTGTCGAGACCTGCATATCTGGCTGAGAAAACGCCTGGAGCACCATCAAGAGCATCGACGCACAATCCGCTGTCATCCGCAATCGTAACAAATCCCGTCGATTTTGCCCATGCTTCCGCTTTCTGCCTTGCATTTGCCTCGAAAGTTGTGCCTGTTTCGTCAACATCTGCAATTTCAGGAAAATCGAGTAAAGATTTGATTTCAACGTTAAAATACCTCAGAATCGCGCTGATTTCCTTGATTTTATTAGTATTCTTCGTTCCGATTAACAGAATCATTTCCTTCTCCAAAGATGCTAAATTTTACTCTATAAACCGAATATTCTGTTAAGAAAACTTGCATCAATATATTCGCCATAATGCTCAAAGACAAGGTCAAGCATCAACGAAGCCATGATTAATACAACTAAAACTCGATTTAAGAATGACGTATAGACAAAGCTTATAAAAAACACTGAAATCAGACCAATTGACGACAGTATCAGCCCGTACTGCATGACTGAGGGTGAAATGAAGTTTAAGCCATAATCGTAGTTAATATTTATGATTATAAACAGATATACGATTAGGATTAATCCACAGGTCATAGCCCAGCGTCCGCCGAAATCCTGCTCTGAGCGTTTTCCAAAAGTTTTCAGTAAAAACAGGATTAATACGAATGGTATCAAAAATATTAATATTCTGAATGGGAATTCACGACCATCGGTGAGAAGAATTTTGGATAAAACTTTGTCCGTTATGTCCGTTGTAAGAAGCTCTAGACCGCTGAGATAACCAGCTGGGATTTCTTCAGATATTTCAAGGTTTACAAGCGGGACAGCACGTTCGAGTGAAAACCAGTCGAGAAAGAAACCAAACAGAGCTATGATTGCGAAAAAAGCAGCAATTCTGTTGATGTTTCGGAATCTTAGTTTTTTTTGTTTCTCTTGTTTTTGGCTAACAACCTGCATTTGCTTACGTTTTTGCAGCATGCGATCGAATTTGTCATGTAAATCATCAAGCACAGTTTCAATCTGGTTTCTTTTGTTATCATTTACACAATCATAACTTTGTTCTGTAATACGCATCACATCATCGATTTCAATGAATGCGGACGTTTCATATTTTCTTTCTGATTGCTGTAATTCCGTTTTTTCCATCTCTTTTAATGTGTCAATATCCAACCTTTTTGTAATTCTGTGTTTCTTGTTGTATTCGAGTTTGATCTGTTCTTCGTAACTAATAAACAGCTTGTCCCATATGCTGTCGATATGGGCAAAAGCACCAAGTGGTTCTCGAACCTGCAGATATGGCAAAATTTCTCTTTCGATGATAATGTCATTCAGTTTGGTTAGGAAGTCATGGGAAACCATTTTGAGCTGCAACGATTCGAAGAGAATTTTCTCAATAAGATTGCTATAATTTGATAATGCTTCGTATCCCTGTTCGGTAAGCAAATTGCATTCGAAAAGTGCATTTAACAGTGTTTTATCAATGAGTGTGATTGATTCGAAGTTTGATTCTTCGATCAGCAGGAAAATGTGGCAGATTTCCTTCTTATATTCTTCGCTGAAACCCAAATCCTCAATTACACAGTCAATTGTTGCGTCAAAATTGACAGAAACTACTTTGTCATGTTGTGAATTTTCGAACTTTTGGGTTCGGTAATCGAATGAAGTGTCTGTGTTTTGCGTTTGTTTTTGCTGAGCTGACTTAACAACAGGGTCATTGCGAGTTGAGATTGTTGCTAATGAATTACGTTTGCTTGTTTTTTTATAAAATTTGACCGCCTTCTCGATTTTGCTGAAAAGTTCTTTATCAAAGAATTTCGCTGGATTAGATGGAAATGAACAGAGAAATACAACCGCTTTCTGGTCAATGATCTCTTCGGTTTTGTAAATTTCGAGCATTGTATCTTTGAGTAATTTAAGGCGGATAAGCTGAACAATCTCTGGAAACCGGAATAACCCTGACTTAATTAAATCTGTAAACCTGGTTTCATCCTGCAAAATTACACCGTTGACAATTTCCTCCAATTCACCTTCAGTAAGAATACCCATATAAGTCTTTAATTTCATCAAATGCTCATCAGTCATATATCCGATGCGATGAATTCTTTCGATTGAATCCTTTTTGAAGAAACCCATTTCAAGTAGTTTGCGAATTGAGTCTGCAATCTCAAAATTGACCGGTTTTTCTACATGACAGTGATTTTTTAGGAAATTCTGAATGAATTCTTTAATATCGTTATTAAATTTCGAAGGTAATTTTTCGTGCTGACGTAAAAATAATGCATAATATCCAAGAATTATTTCTTTGAGTTCTTCTTCCTCTGCTTGAAATCCAATGTCATTGATAACTTTCTCATTTGATGCCAAAAGCTGATGCGCCTGTTTCCTCACCCGTTTATATTCCCGCTTGGTTTTCTTATTACTTTGTCCTCTGATGAATTTGAAGAGGAAGTAGCCGACAATTGCGGAAAATACAACTGTTGCGACGCCGTTAGGCAGAAAGCTGATAAACTTTGAACCACGGAATAAACCCATCCCAAGACTAGCAATCAGCATGATAAACATCATCAACCATGCCCAGAATCCGATTTTGAGTTTAATGAGATACGATGGTACAAGGTTAATTAATTGTTCGCTGTTGACCGATTTGAAAAGCCGAAGCTGATATTTTCCGAAATTGTCGAGATGAAGAAGCAGCAATGTGTTGTAAATCTGGAATTTTTTTTGCCTGTGTATAAAAGGTATGTTTTCTAATGGTGTTTGGTAAAAAAGGTTACTTAGGAATCTGCTGATTAATGTTGGTCGTGAATCGTTAACTGCACCTCTGTAAAATGAGTAAAACATTATTTCTTTGCGTGATTTTCTGAATGAATATGCGGAGAAACCTTTTATCCAATCTTGTCTGCGCTCGTCTAAATCTTTTTCGGATGAATGTAGGTGGGGTCGAATAATTTCTTCAGGCACTTTTTCGTAATTGGCTTTGCTGAGATATTGTAGCAGCAGAGAAATGAATTCTGACTTGAAATTGCCTTCCTCGATGTCGAATTCTCGGTCAAGCTCAAAATCGTAAAATAGTTCATTGTCGGGGGAGAATGGGTGATATACGTATTTCATTCGGCGCATGTTTTCATATAATCGATGGTGATAATAATATACCATGATTTCGAAGAGGTCTCGAAGCTGCTCTGCCTCTGCGTTTCTGCGGAAAAGGATTTTGGTGTGAGACGAAATTCTGTTTATTAACTCGGATACAGGTATTGGAATAAAATTATCATCAACCCTATTTCCTTTTTTAATGCTATTTTTCATTTTCAACCTAAGCTTTTTCACAATTTTAACATAATTTTTGAATGATAATCCTTTTTAGATTCGAAATGTTTTATTACACTTATTTGTCAATCAGTGCTTAGAGCCTATCACTGAACTGTAAATAGGTATTCTGATATTATGTTATCAAACTTAAATCAACAAGATTTACCGATTCATTCCCATACACTCCTGACACAACAGCAGCATTGGAATCGCAACAAACTCTCTTTTTACAGAAATTAGGTAACTCAAGAAATTCTTTGCATACGCTTTTTGCGTTGCCTGAACAATCTGTTCCATTTGCTCCAGCCTATACAATTTGTTAATATCTTAATTCCGTGTGAAGATGTATTCAAAGAAATGTTGTTATTACAAATTGATCCATCATCAACAGTATCACCTGTTGAGTTACTTAAATAATAAGA
>CAYZQB010000240.1:0-4132 GCA_964480395.1 uncultured Planctomycetia bacterium | reverse complement strand
GGTTTCAGCATGTTGGTATTTGTTTTGGAATTATTTCTAAATGCAGTAAATACAATTTTATTTGGTTTCGGATATGATTTTTTTCTAACCGACATAATTAATCAGATTTCTCTATATTTTACAAAAGCAAGTTGTTTCGGAATTGAATTATTGTTAAAAACCGAAGAAATAATATTTAAGCTTCCAGGTTGCTTTTTTTATGTACCTAAACTATCATTTTGCACAACAATATTGCTTTACATATTCTTTCTTGCAATTGTATTTCACAGAAAATTACATTTCAATATTAAGCATTTATTAATTTTGATTTCATTATTCTTATCTATTTTTACTTTTGAATTATTTTGGTCAGTAAAAACAAATAATTCCTTTCAATTTACACAACTTTCCGGAAGACATAAAAGCTGTTCAATTACTCAAACATCAGACAACAAGGTCATTATAGTTGATAATGGAACACTCGAATATGAATCAAATGCCAATAAACTTCTTCAAACATTACATTCCAATAATATTAAAAAAATTGATCTATTAATTATTCAACCGACTAAATTGAAAGCGATTGACGGCTATCTAATGTTATTAAAAAGACATTTAGTTAAAAAAATAATTTTAACTCAAAAACTATATAGCAGTTTTGTCGGAGAATATTTAGTAGAAACTGCAAACATGTTAGATATTCAATGTCAGAATGTAAATGCAGGTGCTGAAATTACTGGTTTCGAACGAATTAGAATTAAGATTATTTCACCACCAGTTGAAATACAAAACGAGCTTTTTACAATACATAAACCAGAATTTTCACTGTCTTTAATAATGACTGGTGAATTCGGAAACATAGTTATTTCAGGAACTTCGTCTGATTTGAATTATGATTCAGACATGCTTCAATATACTATAGATAACAATACAAATGATACTAAAATTTTAGTAATGCCATCAAAAATAAATGAATCGATAATATTTGAAAATTGGTTTGATACATTCGCACCTACTTTTACGATTTCATCTTCAAATAATAAAATACCAGATAAAGAACGGAAAATTATCGAAAGTAAATCGGTTTTCTATGAAACATCGCACTCTGGTGCAGTAACTTTTTCCTATAATTATAAAACAAAACTGGAAAAGATAGAAACATTCGTAAATTCAAATTAAAAAAGTTTTACCTTAACAATATTATGCTTCTCAACAACTTCAACATTCTCATCTATCTCGACAAATCCTGAAGCATTCGCCAATGTTGTTATCGCGCTTGAACCCTTGAGAACCGGCTCTGCAAAGAATTCGCCTGATTCCTCGAAAGTTTTTACAGCGAGAAATTCGAAACGACCAATCGTTGATGCAATTTTTCGAGTTATTTTCGCTTCGATAATTACTTCCGCAGGCATTGCTGTTCCAAGCATCCGATAAATTAACGGTTTCACGAGAATGTAGAAATTCGATAGAGCGGATGCAGGATGACCGGGCAATCCAAACACAATCTTATCACTCACTTTGCTGATAATCGTCGGTTTCCCTGGTTTCACAGCAATCCCATGCACAATTACCTCACCAAGCTCGGATAAAACCTCAACCAGAAGATCCGTTGCACCCATTGATGAACCACCCGTGAGCAGCACAAGGTCAGCATTTTGCACGGCTTCCACAATTTTCGCACGCAAGTTATCTTTATCATCGCTTGCAATGCCTAAATCAAGCGGCTTGCACTGAATTTCACGCAATCCATCTATTAGCGAACGGGCATTTGTCTCATAAATCTGCCCTTTCCCAAGTTTCTCAGGTGCTCGCACAAGTTCATTACCTGTTGAACAAACCGCGACAATCGGCTTACGTTTTACAGGCACTTCGGAAATACCTGTGGCAGCAAGCACCGCAGACAGGCGCGGATTCAAAATCACACCTTTATTCAGAACAGTTTCGCCTGATTTTATATCAGAACCTGCTTTTATTACGTTTTCGCCGGGTGCAACAGCACGATAAATCGTAATTGCATCATCGTTTTTTTCTGTGTATTCGACCATCAAAACCGCATCAGCACCTTCTGGAATCGGCGCACCCGTTGCAATCTCAAAGCAATTGCCTTCAGTTACCTGTTCATCAGGATAATCTCCGGGATAAACCTGACCAACCTGGTTGAGCTTCTTGGGATGAGTGTTGCTTGCGCCGAAAGTGTCAGATGCTATCACCGCATATCCGTCCATGGCAGATTTCGCAAAAGGCGGAACATCAACACTTGCTGCAATGTCCTCTGCCAATACTCGTCCAAGCGCGACGTCAATCGAAACTTTTTCTACATCAACCTCTCGTGATAGTGAAAAAATAATATTCTTCGCAGTTTCAAGCGAAACAAGCTTGCCGAAACCTTCTTTGCGCATTTTACCCTCGCGTTTTGCATCAATGTATTATTTCCAGCAAGTTTTGCAATTAAATTCAAATCCTGCGCTGATTTACGCTAATTTTTGATATATTATAAGATTTGAAATGATTTCGAATTCAATGGGAGAAATCAATGCTTGACGAGTTAAAATCAGCGTCAGAGATAATAGATTCAATTAGAAATAAAAAAATCAAAGCTCAGGAAATTACGCAGTTTTTCATTGATCGGATTAAGAAGTATGACCCGAAAATTAACGCGTTTCTGCGTTTTGACGAACAAAAAGCCCTTGAGCAGGCGCAAAATATTGATGATAAAATCGCGAAGAATAAAAGAATCGGGAAACTTGCAGGTTTACCCATTGCTGTGAAGGATAATATTTCGATAAAAGATGATGCATTAACCTGCGGCTCAAAGATTCTTGATGAATACATTGCGCTTTACGATGCGACGGCAATTGCGAAGTTGAAAGCGGAAGATGCGATTCTTCTCGGAAGAACCAACCTTGATGAGTTCGCAATGGGGTCGTCCTGCGAAAATTCGTCTTTTTTCCCGACAAAAAATCCGTATAACACTGACAAAACTCCGGGGGGGTCGTCAGGCGGGTCGGCAGCAGCGGTTGCCTCATGGCAGGTTCCTGCAGCACTTGGCTCTGACACGGGCGGTTCAATCCGTCAGCCAGCATCATTTTGTGGCATTGTCGGGTTCAAACCGACGTACGGGCGCGTGAGCAGGTACGGGCTTGTCGCATTCGGCTCAAGCTTAGACCAGATTGGACCTATGACACGGAATGTTGAGGATGCTGCACTCTTGTACGACGTAATATCCGGTCATGACCCGCAGGATTCAACGTCAATCCCTGAAAAATCGGAAAATATATTCGAGAAACTTCGTAAAACTAAAGACAATTTCATCAAGGGCAAGAAAATTGCAATTATTGAAGAAGCACTCGGAGAAGGTCTCCAAACAGAAATTGCGCAGAATCTCAATGAAATCAAAGCATTTCTCATTGATGCAGGGGCAAAAGTTACAACTGTCAGTCTGCCGAACGTAAAATACGCAATTGCTGTTTATGTTTTGGTTGCGACTAGTGAAGCGTCAGCAAATCTGGCACGTTTTGACGGAATGCGTTATGGTGCGCGGAAAGACGGAAAAGACCTTGAAGAAGTTTATCTAAGAACACGCAGCGAAGGTTTCGGCGAGGAAGTTCGACGCAGAATCATGCTTGGTACGTTCGCCCTGCGCAAAGGTTACGCTGACAAATATTATTTACGCGCCTTGAAGGTTCGCAGTCTTATGATTGAGGATTTCAAAAAAGCATTCAAAACCTGCGATTTCCTGCTTCTGCCGACGACTCCGACCACTGCATTCAACCTCGGCGAGAAGCTTGATGACCCACTTTCTATGTATCTCAACGATATTTACACGGCATCTGCAAACCTTGCTGGCGTCCCTGCAATCTCAATCCCATCAGGACTTGATGGTGCAGGATTACCCATTGGGATGCAGCTTATCGCACCACTTCTCCAAGAAAATAACCTTTTACAGATTTCCATCGAAATCTATCAGCATACTTCATCAAAATATAACTTTGAACCAAAAATAATCTAAGGAGGAATAATGCGCATAAGAATCCTCGCAATTTCAATGCTTTTCGTGTTAGATTGATTTTTTGCGGAGGAATATTAGGAATATCAGGGAAAGTATGACCAAAATACCTGCGGAAATGCCGAGATAGGTTAGGATGTCGGATTC
>CAYZQB010000239.1:0-4173 GCA_964480395.1 uncultured Planctomycetia bacterium | reverse complement strand
GCTGACAATGCCCAATTCCGCACGCTTATTCATAATATCACTTGCACGCTTAAGCTGTTCATGGCTGGCTCTAGTTCTCTTACATCCCAAAGCATGCAAGTTTTCGTCGATGATATTGTCAATATCTCTTCGCGGTAGATTAAAATTATTACCACGCCTGTGGATTTCCCTGATTTCAATTTCTGACAAATTTCCTGAAATCTGGATGAACATTTCCACAATATCGCTTAATTTCTTTGATGAGTCTTTTTTTCTTTCTTCGACGTATTTAGCACATTGTGACGGGTCGTTGATAATTCTACGTGCTTGTTTTAATTCACCTTTGAGGAATTCTACGAAATCCTTGTATTTTGTCGATCGGACGTTCTGAACTTTGCTCATCTGTATTTTATATTGAGCTTCAATTAATAGGGGAGATGGGTTATTTCCATCGATTAACAGCAACTGATAATAATCAGGATTGTAAACTTCAGGATTAATATCGAGCAATTTATGATAAAGATTCTCTGACATCTGGTAATCATCCTCCAATTCAGGGCAATTTCAACGTAGTTTTAATGATATTAGAATAATAAATTATAATATCATTAATCGAAAAAAAATGAGAAATAATAAGATATTTGTTATATCGCATCCAGAATTACATCTATTCAGTTTTCATTCGATTTAATATCAAATAATCAATTGCTTTTACAGTCTCAATTAAATCGTCATTTACTAGGGTTTTGTCGAATTTGATGGATTGCTGCATTTCCCATTCAGCGATTTCAAGTCTCTTTTCAATTGAGCTTGGGTCGTCTGTCGCACGGGATTTCAGGCGATTCAGGAGTACGTTTCTGTCAGGCGGCATAATGAATATGCTGAAATGCTTTAAAGTTGTTTGCATCACTTGCAGTGCACCCTTCACATCAATTTCAGTAAGTGTAACCTTGCCCTTTGAAACATTGTCTAAAATGGGTTTAAGGGGTGTTCCATAGTAATTCTCATTATAAGTTGCCCATTCTATAAATTTACTTTCATTAATCCATTGTAGAAACTGACTTTTTGATATGAAATAGTAATTTATCCCGTCTTTTTCATCTCCTCTTGGTAATCTTGTGGTTGCGGATATCGAATATTCATAAAGCTCAGGATTGAGTTGGCGCAATTCATTGATAATCGAGTTTTTCCCGACGCCTGAAGGTCCAGAAAGCAGAACAATCAATCCTTGCATATTTTTTCCTCCAAATCTTCTGAAAATAGCGTTTATCAACTGCCAGTTTTCTTATTGCTGAATAAATTTCATGACTCGTTTAATTGATTTTACTCCCGTCAGATATTGTATTTCCTTGTTTCGCGACCATTTTACAAGTGTCGGCACATTTTTTATATTTCTTTCAATTGATTTTAAGAAAGCGTGGTTGCTGTCAATCTTCAGCTTGAAAAATCTAACATTATCCAGGGCAGCACGTGTTTTTTCGGAGTTAAGCACTTCTGAAGTATAATATTGGCAGAATTTACATCCGTCAGAATAAATGTAAACAACAATTGGTTTGTCCGAAGTATTCAAAATCGGGCGATAATCATTGCTGAGAGTTTCTACGCTAGATAGGAATTTCTCATTATTGAGCCGAAAATTTTCCTGCGGATTATAATGTTTGGAAACCAAAAAAACGCCAAAAATAATGATAATTATAGAAATTACAAGTATTTGAATGGCAATTCGGTGTTTTTTACCTTCAAACTCAATCAGCTCAAGAATCGCAAAAACGAGAATCAAAATAAACGATATTGTGCAAAACGAACAAAAATTCTTGACAATAAGAAACATGTATGACATCAGGTAAATGCTGAAAACAAACGTGCCAAAACCTGCTAATCTCCGTAAAATCAATATCTTTCGATTGCTAAACGCGAAAATTGTAACAAACAGTAAAAGGAAATATCCAGAAAGTCCAAGAATCGGTAGTGGTATGAATAAATGATTCGAATAAACAGGCAGAATTGTCAGACATGTGCTTTCGCCAAGCGTTGAACAACTCGCCATCCCCTGTTCAATAAGCAGCAAGTACGCTGAGTCGATAATCGCGAGCAGAAGTATGATAATTCGTAGCTTAAAAATAGTACTGTTCTTCATCGCTGATACTTTCTGCATAACCTAAAATTTGTCCATGTCTTTGCTTAATCCATAGAGTTCAATTTTACGGTCAAGCGTGGGACGAGAGATATTCAGAAGCAGGGAAGCTTTCTTTTTCTTCCACTTCACTATTCGCAAGACTTTCAAGATGTGATTTCGCTCATATGTTTCCAAACTCAGATCATCCTTGATATCAAGATGTGTATCTTCATCTTCAAGAGAATCATCATCAGGAGTTCGAATCGATAAAACCTGCGGTTTTTCGATTCTTCCTGTATCATTACCAAGCGGAATGCTCATCAAGGCGATATCTTTGTCATCGATTATGTCTTTCTTGCTTACTGCGATTGCGGAACGAATCACCGAGCGTAGCTCTCGAACATTTCCGAGCCATTTATGACCGTCGAGTTTGCGCATCGCGCTTTTTGTCAGCTTTTTCACAGTTCGCGAATATTTTTCATTCGCTTCAGAGATAAAATATTTTACGTACATCGGAATATCTTTTTTCCTGTTGCGTAAAGGTGGTAGCAATACTACAACCTCGTTTAAGCGATAAAACAGGTCAGTCCGAAATTTTTTACGCTCGATTTGCATTGCAAGGTCTCTGTTGGTTGCGCTGATGATTCTTACATCGGTTTTCTGCAGCACTTCTCCGCCGACCTTCGAAAACTGCTTATATTCGATGACATTCAGGACTTTTACTTGTGCTTCCAGTGTCATTTCACCGATTTCATCGAGAAATATCGTTCCATTGTTTGCTCTTTCAAAGCATCCGCGTCTTTGACGCTCAGCAGAGGTAAACGCTCCTTTTTCATGCCCGAATAACTCGCTCTCCAAAAGTGTATCCGGTATCGCAGAACAGTTTATGGAAACGAATGAATGTTCGATACGCTTGGATTCGTTATGAATTGACTGGGCAAGAAGATTTTTCCCTGTGCCGGTTTCACCCAGAATCATCACAGACACATCACTTTTTGCTGCTGTCTTTGCTTGCTCAAGTTCCTTCATCATTACAGAATCTTGAGTCAAAATATCATTAAAAGTAATCCCAACAGCACGAAATGCGTTTGAATATGTATCAGTACTTGAATTTACATCAACCATTATTAATATTATCTATGTCAGCGGAATACATTTATGAACAGCACTAAACTAACCAAAAAAAATCGAAAAAGCAAGAACGCTTTGCAAAGGCAGTCTCTTATCGAGCGGCTTAATCTTAAAGAGCTTGAACAGTCGCGATTTGTACTGATACTTGTGGCAGCAGCATTTATTTTACATTGGTTCACAAACGTCATTGCAAGCTTGATGTTCAACCATTTTCAATCAGGTTCCGAAGAATTGGGTTTACTCGTCAGTTTGTTAATTATATCACTTTTCACTTTTGTTATTGCAATTGTCTCGTTTATTGAGCTGTTGAAATTTACTCGTGCAGCATGTTCAATAGCAATTGTGCTTGTTTGGGTGAATTTATTAATAAATATACTTCTGCTGATTCATTCGAGTTATTGGTTCGGTTCAGCAATTCATCTGCTTTTTGCGCTTGCTGTTACGCTGATGCTGACCGGCAAAACCTCCGTAATACGTCTAATTTTCGGTATTGTGCTTCTTATCGCGAATTTCACACTAATACTATATCCGCCAGCAAAATACATGGAAACGAGAAATTATGTCGAAGCCAATATGGCTGTTCTCGATGAAATTGACCAAAACTCATCAACGAAGGTCAAAAATATTAAAAATATTCTGAGCAATTATGAGCTTTTGTGCAAATTAGCACCATATGTGGGTGAAAAACAAAGAAATATCGCACTTTTCACAGGTTATTTCGGTCTTGCCAAAGCTTTCAATGGTGATTTTGAGTCAGGTTATCGACTAATGCGGGATTCCGTAAGGAAAACGTACACTAAAACATGCTATATCAATAAAACCAGAGTGTATGCAATGCTGAAGGGTATTGAATACGAAAAATATTTGCCGAAGATTCTCAGTAAAACTGAAAACGAAATGTTTGAGAAGAAGATGTCAATGCTGAAATACAGCGAGGAATTCGGCAC
>CAYZQB010000238.1:0-4206 GCA_964480395.1 uncultured Planctomycetia bacterium | reverse complement strand
CGAAATATTTCGACAAAACGCTTGAAACCTTAACATTGAAGAATAATGCCTTACCCTTGCTGGTTTTCAGCGCATTCGACGTTGCAGCTGCC
Organism: uncultured Planctomycetia bacterium; assembly: GCA_964480395.1. Taxonomy (GTDB): domain Bacteria; phylum Planctomycetota; class UBA8742; order SKZP01; family CAYZQB01; genus CAYZQB01. The sequence continues at coordinate 4,114 of CAYZQB010000238.1, read as the reverse complement.
AGCAGAGTTTTCCCCGTCCCCGGAGGTCCGTAAAACAGAATATTGCGCCAAAGTGAAATTTTCACGTTTTCCGGTGGTTTTGCAATAGCGGACGCCAGCGTGTATTTAATGTCCTTCTTGGTTTCATCTAACCCACCTATATCATTCCATGTAAGATTGGAAACATGGATCAATTGCTGGACAATGCCTTCAATCTCAGGGCTTTTCTCTATGTTTTCCTTCGCTTTATCGCCTTTTCCCGAAGAATTGTTAATATCCGTCTTCTCACCCTCACGAATTTTACGTGCCATATTCAAATACTTCATACCCTCATCGCGCCTGCGATTTTCGAGGGTTTTTGACACAGTCTCAGCTGCCCATTTGAAAAGCAGTTTCGATGCTTTTTCAAGATGTTCCGCAGCTTCCTCCCGCTTATCTTCCTTATAAAACTTTGTACCTTTGCGCAAATGCTCATCAACCGCCTGCCGAATCTGTCCCCCAAGATTATATTCCATTTTTTCCTCGCATGCTTGTAAATGCTGAAATAAAATTTATCCTCTTTCTACCGAAATAATGACCGTTAAAAAAGATTAAAGGAGTCAAGATGCATAAATCAAAGTTGTCCGTGCTGATAATTATAACAATTATTCTCAGCGCCACATTGAATATACAATTTACACCCGCCAAGGTGTTTGCACAATCTGAAAACAACGATGCAAGCGATAATAGCTCAAGTTCAACAACGAACGCAGATAGAGCAAAAATCCTGCTTGAACGTGCGAAAAAACATATCGAACGCAGCAGATTAATAATTGCGCAAACGACGTTAGAACTGCTTCTTGGAACGGTTGACAGTAAAAATGTTGAAGCACAATTGATGCTTGCTGATGTTTATCAAAAAAGACTTCCTATGGAGAGTGGTGACACAAAAAAGCTTCAAAGCGACAAAATTCTCAAAATTGCTGAAGCCATTCTCAAAGAAGACCCAAAAAACAATGCTGCCAACTTTATTTTGGCAAAATATTATCGAGAAATTTTCGATTTTGACAAAACTATCGAATTTGCCCAAATCGTTGTCAATGCTGAACCCAAGAATTTCGATGCATTATTGATTTTGGCGGATTCATACCTTTACAGCGGGAAAAAGACTGAAGCATTGAAATATTATGAGAAAGCTCAGGAAATCAATCCTGAAAACGCAGATGTTTTAATCGCTCTGTTCGATTTGTGCGATGAAGTAGAAGATTTAGATAAGATGACTATCCTGGCAGAGAAGATTTACAATATTGAAAACGTACCTGTGAGTGTAAAAAGCGATATATGCATCGATACTGCCATCGCTGCGGAGAATGATATATCAAGAAAATTCATAAAACTTGCACTGAAAATTCAGCCACAACTTAATTTACGCCTGATTCTTTCCGCAATTCCTGATAGCACAGAATCTGAGGAAGTTAAGCAGAATAAACTGGATTTTATCGATGCTGCAAGAGTTGATATCTCAGCACAGATTTCGCTTCGGGAGCTAAAAGACATTCCTGCAACCAACGTGCCTGAAGTCAACCTGTTGAAAGCCATCCTGTTCTATCACGTTGATGAATTTGAGCAGGCATACGAGTTTATCAAGAAATCGGAAGCTTTCGACAATGATGATTTCCCGGAATTCAAGGAATATCAGGCGTATATCGCGGAAAAGAATGACGATTTAGCCATGGCATTAGATGCATTCAAGGTTTTGTCCGAGCGTGAGCCAGATGAAGGATTGTACAGGCTTAAAGTTGCAATGTTTACACGCATGCGAGAAATCCTTGAAAAACTCAGCATTGATGCGGATGTTAAAGATAAAACAGAAAAACTGTTTGTCGCTTATCGGCTGTTTTTCAATGCCTGGCTCAATTCTGACATGCCAGAAGCACAGAAAATCATCTCTTTTAATAAAGCCCTCGATTTTGACGCTAAAAATCCATGGATTAACAAGGAAAAAGGTTATATCGAGTTTAACCTGCTTTTCGATTTCGATGCTGCTATCAAATCTTACAAAATTGCTAACGAATTCCTCGCTGACGATGCATCAGCATCACTATCGCTTGCAATCTGCTTGATGCTCTCATCAGATGAGACCGAAAACAAAGCAACAGAGCAAATACTTCTTAGTTTGACACAAAAATATCCCGATGATTTCATCTACCGCAAGTATCTCACATTGTATAACTCAATCAAAAAAGGCGATATCGACCCGCAGGCATATACGCTTTATTTTAAGGCAGCGTACACCGAAGATTTCAAAACACGCGTTTTATCCTGCGAAGAAGCCATCAAAAAACAGGAAAACCTGTTTGAGCCGCTACTTCTGTGGGCGAAGTTGAATATGACATCGGCAATGCAGTTTATCGAAGAACTGCGAAAATATGACTCCAAAACTGAAGAGTTTAATAAAGTTAAGGCAAAAGTGGATGAAATGCTGCAAATTGCTGAAGAAAGTATCAAACGTGCTATTGAAAATGCCAGAAATTCAGTGCAAAAACACGAAGCATTCTTTGAATATGCAGGATTGCTTTCATCCACCAACAGGGAAAACGAAGCGTTGAAAGTGCTTGACGAAGTTGTAAATTCAGCAAATCCTTCCGCTGATGCACTTTTACTCACGCTGAATCTGAACCTAAACATGCATAATTATGTAAATGCTCATCTGAATGCTGCGAAATTAATCAGCTTGTACCCGAAGCATCAGTTTGTGCATTACAAGGACAGCCAGGTTTATTATCCGCTCGATTTCAGTAAATATGCCAATGAGAAACAGGAGAATACACGAAACAACATACGTCCGATCTATGAGAAGGACAAAACATACAGGTATCATCTCGTTCTTGAGCTTAAAAACTGGGGTGGTGAAAATACTGAAATGAACCTTGAATTCAGAATATCTGCAAAGGTCGTGGAGATTCTAACACCCGGTTTTTACAAGCTTGAGCTTGAAATGCTCTGTGCTCGCGGAACGGATATTTTCGATAACTTTTTCGACAAAACATTTATCGTCGAAATGTCTGATATCCTTGGATTATGCTCGTTTAATCTTGAAAAGGCATCTGCAGAAGTTGACGAAGTATCGATGTCAAAATTCTCAAGTCTCGTACTGCCGAACATCACCGAGATGTTTGCGTTTGCACCTGCTGATAAACTTATGAAAGTCGGCGAGAAATGGATTAAACGCACTCAGGGCGGGTTGATGCATTTCTCGGATTCTAACGAAGCGTCATTTATCACAACTGCGAACGAGAAGGAAGCGAGAATAATTCGGCTCATCAATGCTGGCAACGAATATTTAGGCAAGCTCGCAGAGTTCAAATCGGAGCTTGTGTTCGATAAATCAAAAAATCTATCAAACAATATGACTTTCGAATACTGGACGCTGATTCCTGACCCGCTTGATAGTACAGGGCGTGACCGGCTTGAAGCGCAAACCAGCGGACACATCAGTATGACCCTCGTAAAATAGATTATCCAACTTTCGAATTAGCACGTTTCACGTTGTCATTGCGAGCAAAGCGAAGCAATCCCGGATTGCCATCGAATAGTTCACACCGATTGATGATACCGAAATATGTGAAATGTTGTGCGTTGCGAGAGCGAAGAATCTGCTTTTTACAGCATAACAGCTTTATCAAATGTATGAAAATCATAGGTATGATTGGTAAACTCGATGTATCTCTTGAGATTTCTTCGGTCGATAATCTCCCTCGCAATGACATTCAATTAATGTTGCTGTTCGCAAGTTTATTGTGAATTATGGTTGACATGGCAGGATTTCGTAATAAAATCTGCATCTCATAACTACCCGGTAGTGTAATCGGTAACACTAGAGTTTCTGGTTCTCTCATTCTTGGTTCGAGTCCGAGCCGGGTAGCCAAAAATAACAAGGTTGGGTTCATCCCAACCTTTTTTTGCATCCCACCCAAAAACCACGTATAATTGTAAAATAGTCAATGAAGAACATATTCAATTTCTGCACATAGATTATTTGTTTATCTATTGAATTTATGTGTGAATTGAATTGTTAAATGATTATTACTCTAAAAAGGATATAGATATGAAACCGGTAAATGCTTTTGCATATTTGATTTTCTTTTTGGTGATG
>CAYZQB010000237.1:0-4221 GCA_964480395.1 uncultured Planctomycetia bacterium | reverse complement strand
AATGATCTTAATAAGCTTTTGGTGTTTCAAAAACCTGGGAAGTATAGACTTTTGCTTTCTCTTTGCTCAGAGATTGGAAATGAAGGGGATATTGTTTCTTCAAATGAAATTGAGTTCGAAGTCGTTAATTAATCGTTGTCGGCGGAGAGACTTGGAAATATCAAAAGAATGTATTATAATATATGTATAGATAATGCAGACCCAAATCCCACATTCAACGAAGGTAACATTCATTTTGAATACGACGAAATATATCAAGATTGAAACTGAAAAAAGAGATGGTTCAAGTTGTGGGAAAACAAAAGGAAAAAATCCTCAAAAAAATTGAATCCCAACAAACCCAACCCAGCAAAAATTAGCTGTTACTTTCACAGTATATCGTGAAAATGTTCACGATAGGTTAAAAACCTTACACAGAATGCAAAACTTAGGGTATCATGCTGTAACGACAAAGTTAAAGTGCGAATGTACAAATATCATTCGGATGCATCGTAAAGCTTATGCTTAATTTCTCTGCGAAGCTGACTGATTCTGCCTTCTGACAATCCGAGTATTTCTGCGATAACATTCTGCCTGAGATTATCCTTATACCAAAGTGCAACTATTGCTCTTTCCTTGAGCGGCAGGTTTTTCAACGATTCGAACAAAATCTCGTTTTTGAAGGTGTTTAGCATTTGGTCATCGGAGTCGGAATCAGCAACTGAATCCAGCAAGTTGAATCCGTCCTCAGCACTTGAACCTTTGTCTTCATCAATTGAAAGCGTTTGGAACTTTGGCAGCAATGGCAAGAAATAATCATACTCCTGTTGACTCAATCCCATCTCATCACGGATTTCACATTCGGTTGGCGGTCTAAACAACCGTTTTTCAAGGTTTTCGCAAGCTTTTGTGTATTTCGTGGATATATCTCGAAGGTTTCGAGTTAATTCATCATTTGTACGCACAAAATCGTAGATGCTGCCACGTATCCTGGTCGATGCATACCCAATGAAATTTTCGCTTATGCTGTTATCAAAGGATTCAATCGCTTTAATCAATCCCAGAAAACCCGATTGTATGAGGTCGTCAACGGTAATATTTGGCGGAAATTTCCTGAATATTTTCTGTGCGATTGAACGTACAATATGTGCATATTTTCCAACAAGCTTGTTTCGTAACCCAGTAACGCTTGCATCCCTAAGTTTTTTTGCTTCGAGAAACTTATCCCAAAGTTGTTTGCTTTCGTCATCAAGCATATTGTTATTAAAACTCATATTTACACCCATTTGATTGCCTGTCTGATAATCGGAAACATGTAACATTATTTACATTTTATAAATTATAATATATATTTTATTAAAATTATCGTAAAAATCAATTCAAAAATTCAATCTATATTGTTGATAAATTCAAAAATAACATCATAAGTTTAATAATAGTAACAAGTTATAAATATTCGAAAATTAATCATTTTCATACGTTCCGATGTCGATTCTTGCCGATTATTTTAAAATATTGAGTTGTTTGTATATTTACAGAATGAAAGACTTTTTAATCTGACAGATAACTTGTGCTGTGAATAATTATCTTTATTAAATCATGAAATATGGTATCAGTTTTTATCAAGAAAAATATTTTGATGAATAATTTGTGATTTATATAAGATTCATCGGAAATTTGCAGGTTGGGCATGCAGGCATGCTTTTTTTTACGGCATCGGCAGTAGGATTCAAGAGTTGTTTGACCTATTGGCAGCGTTGTAAACTTAAACCAGCTGGCTGGACAAAAGTTAATATTAAATACACGTGAAACGACGCCCGTATAAACAGTATAATAATTATGTAAAAATGTGTAATTATTGAAAACTATTTCAGACAAATCCAATATGTTATTAAATGGGAATCTATAATTTACAGGATAATTTGTGAATACAAATACAGATGTATTAATAAAAGTTGAGAATTTAACTCGTGTTTTCTGGGATTTCAAACGCGGCGAAATTCGAGCTGTTGATAATATTTCATTCGAAGTTCATGCCGGTCAGATTTACGGATTACTCGGACCAAACGGTGCTGGGAAAACGACGACTTTACGTGTTTTGGGGACTGTTCTACCAGCAACATCAGGAAATGCTTACGTTATGGGTTACGATGTGTCTGAAAATCCGATTGAAGTCAGAAAATGCATTGGTTACATTTCTTCAAACACCGGAGTTTATCTTCGGATGACACCACGCGAAATGCTGAAATATTTCGGTACATTGTACGGGATGCTTCCACAAAAAATCAAGGATAGGACGGAGCAGATTCTCGAAATGCTTGATATGAATGAGTTCTCTGACACGCTGATTTCCAAACTCTCTAGCGGACAAAAACAAAAGACTAGTATTGCGCGGACAATTATACACAATCCAAAGGTAATGATTTTCGATGAACCAACTTTGAATCTTGATATTATGGTTGCAAAAACTGTACAGGATTTCATTCTTGAGATGAAAAAACAGAATTGTGCAGTGATTTTATCGACGCATTATCTGGCGGAAGTTGATCGTCTATGTGATGATATTGGTATAATTCACAAAGGAAAACTTCTTGCATCGGGTAAAAAACAGGAAGTAATTGAAAAATTTAATGCAGAAGACATTGAGGAATTGTTCTTCAACCTTGTAAAATAATCTGCAGACAAGATAAAGGATGAAAAATGGGATTGCTAACCGGGAAAAACGCTATTATTACTGGTGCTGGCTCGGGTTTAGGACAAGAAACCGCTAAATTGTTCGCACAAGAAGGTGCAAACTTGGTTTTGTGTGCAAGGACAGAAGAAGGACTCAATAAAACCGCAGAAATCTGTAAAAATACAGGGGCTGAAATTGTTACAGTGATTGCTGATGTCCGAAAATACGAAGATATGGTAAGATTTATTGAATCAGGCATTGAGAAATTCGGGCAGCTTCACATTGCTGTAAGTAATGCCGGCTTTTCAAGGGACGGACTATTTCTACGCATGAAGCCCGAGGATTTTGATGACGTAATCGATACAAACCTTAAGGGTGCGTTCAATTTTTCACAGGTTATTGCACGACATTTCAGAAAATTCAAAGAAGGCAGACTTATTTTCGTTTCGTCAATTGTCGGCTTGCATGGAAATCCCGGACAAGCAAATTACGCTGCAAGCAAAGGCGGGGTTATTGCACTTGGTAAAACTCTCGCCAAAGAATTGATGCAATACAATATTCTCGTCAACATGGTTGCACCTGCGGTTATTGATACTCCTCTTACGCGAGCATATCCAGAACAGCTTTGGGATGCAGGATTGAAGCAGATTCCGATGAAAAGATACGGCAAACCCGAGGAAGTTTCCGGTGCAATTCTTTTCCTTGCAGGACCTTATTCAACGTATATTACCGGTCAAGTATTGAAGATTAACGGTGGTCTCTACATTTAATATTTAATATACGCAAATGCGCTGTGTTATCCCGAATTTGTTGTGAAAAAGCATGCTTGTCAGTCAGTATAAATTTGTTAAAATATTTTGTATGCGTTTTACGTGCTTAAAGCTGTTAAAATATTGTATATGGTTTCAAATCAATAGAGGTGATAAGTGGATGAATTCTATCTTAGATTAGTGTGTCATCATTGTGGTTCAATAATGGAAGCATGGGATCATTCAGCAGGCAAGAAAAGCAGATGTGCTAAATGTGATGCCCCTCTCAAAATTCCTCATTTTCAATATTTCAAGGAGTTTAGCGGGCATAAGATTATGTCTCTTCAGATAGACGATTGGCATTCACCTGCCTGGAATGTTGAGGAGCACTTGTCTGAAAAGATGGAACTTACATCACCGGTGCTTTACGCTAAAGAGAGTTCTGAAGGCATTGTTTTAACTGAAACTGATACCAACCAGTATGAAGATGAAAATGAAAAGACAAGATTTGTGCTTCCCAAGGATTCAGCGTTATTGAAACATGCTGATGAATCGAAAGAAGCGATAATTCAACCCAGTATTTATGACCGTGATGACGATGTTGAGGAAGATTTGGATTTCACTAAAAGAGACGACAACAAGTAAACCTGCTTTTAATTTCGTATTTGTTACATATTTCACCGCATTAAGGTTTTGCAGAGAATATTTCCTTCGTATCGGTAGGATATGCTATCTATCCTGTCAATGATGACGATGTTGCTATAGTCAGGCAGGGATGCCTGACCCACTGAATTTTTGAATACCTGACCCTCTGAATTT
>CAYZQB010000236.1:0-4243 GCA_964480395.1 uncultured Planctomycetia bacterium | reverse complement strand
GTTGCTAGACACAGGCAGGGATGCCTGTGCCACCATTTACTTTTCACCATCCATAAGTTGCTGTTGTTGCCTGAGGCTCTCGAAGGCAATACGAAACATTGGTAGTTTCGAGAACCTCAACAACCGCAGATACATTGTGGTTTCGCTTTCGCGGAAGCCGCTGTTTTCGACTCCGCTCAACCACCGATAGAACTCTCAACCGTCAGTGGGACAGGCATCCTTGCCTGTCAATGATGACGTACAATGCTGTCACTCCCTCGGAATGACATTGGAGTTGTTGGATTTAGTCGTCTTCGTTCGGTTTTTCTGGCATGAAAACCTGCTGACCTTTATATTCAAAGTATCCTGAATCCGTTTCCGATTCCTGGTTTTCTGGCTCATTTTGAGCGGGATAATTGTTCGGTGGAGTTTGCTTTTGCTGCATTTGAGAGCCGAAAATTCTAAATAGATTCATTAAATCCGCTTGAAACTGCTGATTAAATGGTGATGTACCACCCATTTGCATCTGTTTCATCATTTCTCTGCGTCTGACCATGCTCAATTCAATGCTTGAAGTAATGAAAATGAAAATTGCAATAATGATAAGTCCGAAATAGGACAGAGCAATTCCCGCAACAAAACCAATAAGTGCAAGAAATTTACCGATTGACGCAGCAATTTCAGTTGCTCTGACAATTCCAAGTTTTCTGTTGAGAATCGCTCGGAGAATTCTACCGCCATCCATAGGAAATGCAGGTATTAAATTGAAAACACCTAATACAAGGTTTAGAAATGACACAAGCGCGAGAATTCCAACTATTGTCTGAAAAAAACGTCCAAAACACCTGAAATATCGGTAGATTGGCTCAAAGTCATAACTAAAAAAGGCAAAGTTAGTAAACCAATGAATATACTGAGTGCTGGACCAGCAGTCGCGACGAGAATCTCCTGCCTTGGTTCAGTTGGCAGGTTTGTCATTCTTGCCATTCCTCCAATCGGTGTCAGCAGTATATCGAAAGTCTGTATTTTGAATTTTCGTGCAACAAGTGTATGTGCAAGTTCATGTGCGACAACGGACACACTGAGTATTCCAAGAACAATCAGCAGAATGATGCCTTGATCCGGATTAGCGATTAGCTGCAGCAGTGCATAAATCAAAACGAAATAATAACTCCAATGAAGCTTAATCGGTATTCCAAAAAGTCTGCCAAGCACAAAACTTTTAAACATCAAATACTCCAACAGGAAAAATTAACCTATCATCATAAGAATATAACGTGAAAATAAATGAAGCTATTGCAATTTTATTGAATTAATTTGGTTAATCGTTAATCAGATTTTTTATCATCATCTCTAGTTCTTCAAGATTGTATGGTTTCAAGATGATATTATCGAATCCATATTTTTTATAATCATAGACAATAGGATCGTTGGAATAACCGCTTGTTACGATAGATTTGAAATCGGTATCAATTTCCATAAGCTTCTGCATTGTCTGCTTACCACCAAGTCCACCCGGTACTGTCAAGTCAAGAATAATCAGGTCGAATGCATCTTCATCGATTATCGCCTTTGTGAAAAGTCTAATCGCCTCTTTACCTTCCATGGCACATTCAACTTCGTAGCCGATTTCCGAAAGAAATGAATTTAATGTGTTTCTGATAGTATTCTCATCGTCCATGATAAGTATTTTGCCGACATGCTTGTCTTTTTTGCTTTCTTTTAATTCATTTAAAGTTGATTGTTCTATTGCAGGCAAATAAAGGGTGAAGATTGAGCCTTCATTTTCTTCTGATTCAAAATCAATAATACCTTCATGATTTGCAATAATTGATTTCGCAACGGAAAGTCCGAGACCTGCCTGATTTTTCTTAGTTGTGTAAAATTTTTCGAATATTTTTTCTTTGTTCTCAGTTAGAATGCCTACACCCTTGTCTTTAATCGACAGTTTAACGTAAATCCCGGGGTTTAATGAAAGTTTAGAATCAGCAGAAATCGTTTCATTCTCAGCACTGATGGTAAGAATACCACCATCAGGCATGGCTTGAACAGCATTTAATGAAATATTGCTTATAACCTGGTTAATTTGGGTTGTATCAATGTTTACATACCAGAGGTTCTTGACAATAGAAAATTTACTGACAACATTTGTGCCACGAAGGGTAAAAGATACGGTATCTACAAGAAGTTCACGAAGGCTATTAATTTTTTTTATCGGTTTAGCATTTTCATTAAAAGACTGCATTTGCTGGGTAAGCTTTCTTATACGCTTAATTTCGATTTCAATTGCGTTAAGGAAATTGTAAATGATGTTAGTCGGTTCGATTTTGTTTTTAGCGAGTTGAACATTCATTACAATGCCAGTAAAGATGTTGTTGAAATCATGTGTTATTCCGCCAATCATCGAGTTGAGTGTTTCAAGTTTCTGATTCCTAATGAGTAAATTCTCCATTCTGCTGAAATCTGAAATATTGTTGATTGTAAGAAGAACGGTGTTTTTTCCGGAATACAGGACATTATGTAGGGTAATTTCGACATCGATTTCTGATTTATTTTTTTGAATAAGTATTGCTTTTAACGATGTGATGGGCTTTGAGTTTTCAGAGACTTCGAGAATGAGCTGATTGATATCACTTGTTTCTAACTTGATAATGTTACTGATTTTGCAATTATACAATGCTTCACAATCGTATTGTGTCTGCTTAAAAAAATACTTGTTGCAATAAATCGGCTGTAGAGTCTGTATATCAATAAAAAGGATGCATTGATGTACAGAATTGAAAATATTTTGAAACATGTCTGAATTGATTTCGAAACCAACGTTTATCGGTGTAACTAAGTCATTAATGGAATTATCCTGGTCTATCGACATTGGCTCATTTTTGTTATTGTTTTCCATTGTAAATCGATTCGTTAATGAGTGTTGAGATTCTCTTTTGCATTATAAATTCAATTATATCAAGAAGATATAACTTTGCGCAAAAATATCAAGGAATCATGTATAGATTTCCGTCATTTTATGCAATTGAATGTCAATCTGTTATTTTTATCGGTTTCGATTTTAATGGAAATGAGCTATAAACGTCTAAAAAAATGGATTTCATCATTTTTTTTAGAATCAATACAATTCTTTGCGAAATGAGTTACCATATTTTGGGAATAAGCCTAAATTTAGTTTTATTCGTGAATTCTTCATAGCCCTCTAGTTCTTTTCGAAGCATTCCGTCTTCGAGTGCAGTTCGAATTATTAATGCAATTACAAGCACTCCACCAGGGATGAAACCCCACCAAGTCGATAATGCCAGAGGTGTAGAGATAAACATAAGAATACCTGCAACATACGCAGGATGTCGGACAAATCGGTATGGTCCTGTTTCACAAACTGCGTGTCCTCTGTCCTTTTGAATGCGAACAGTTAGCTCAAAATTCTTGTTTGCAATTATTGACCAGAGCCAGATTGCAAATGCCAAACCATAGACTAATGTACCAGCAATTATCAGTGGTAAAGCAAAATCCCCTGACAAATCATAACGCTCATCAAGCGCACCCATCACAATCTCTGAATAAAACACTGGCACATAAATAGCCATGAAGATTTTATCGAATGTTTTTGTGTCTTTTGGGAATTTCCGGGTCAGCATTCCTGGATTGTATTTGTACATCAATGGAACAGAAGCAAATATACACAGTGAATTTATGCCGAAATAAAACCATCCTGAAATCCAATCTACGGTTCCTGCACATCCAAAAAGTAAGATGAATAGGAAACCGATACCGAAAATCACACGAAAATAACATAAAACGAGACTCGGTTTTTTCTCGACTAACACCGGTAATTTTGTGTTTATGGAAGTATTTTCAGAATTTCCATCACATTCTTCTTCACACATAAAACCTCATATAAATTGAGTTTAGTAAAAATTCAATTTTAGGTTAAAATTATTGTAAATCAATGTTTCGGAGGAAATATGCAACCCGATTATAAATTACTCGTCGAAAAAATCAAAATCAAACGCCCATTAATCGGTTTTTACGATGCGCCTGATCCTGAGATGTTTGCGCCGATAGTTGCTCCCAAAGCAGGAATTCGCAATTGTATGTTTGATTTTTATGCAGATTGGATGTCGGGGAAAACGACCATGTTTACAGCTGATAATTTTGGATGCGGCGGTTGTGGACGAGCATTTTTTGGAGTAGAAATGCAGTCGCGGGAAGATTTCCTTGAGTTTTTGGTTGGTAAAGAAGGATTGAAAGATTCCAAAGA
>CAYZQB010000235.1:0-4251 GCA_964480395.1 uncultured Planctomycetia bacterium | reverse complement strand
CCTTGCCTTTCCTTGCCTGACATTTGTTGCAGCACTCAAAGACACAGGCTCAATGCCTGTGCCACTACAACATATTTTTTGTTTTTCAAACACAACCTAAGCAACAAATACACTGAAAAAAATCTGATGCGGAGTTATCGATAGATAAATGGTGTATTCACTCGCACGCTGCCGCGGTCGATTAACAGGTGCTGATACGATTTCTCACCCTCGGAAGTTATCGCATATTGTGAAGAAACGTTTTTTGAGAAGCCGATGTGCAGATAATGGCTGAGCTCCCCAATTGTAAGCGTGTTATCCTTATCGCCTTCTCCCTCAATTGCTTTGCGGAAAAAGAACGATAAAAAACCGCCAGCTTTGAATTTCGATGCCACAGCAGAAGTTAAATCCTCTTCGGACGAGAAAAAACCTACCCGATTGGGTTCGCTGATTAAATCCCGTGCGAAACCACCAGCAAAACAGCAGTCAATTGTTATCACAGTCAATTTTGCTTTGATTTTGTTGAAGTATGTGTTTAGCGTGTCGTCCTGAAGCTTGTCATCGTAAAGGAAAATGAATTCTTGCCTTCTATCCACTTCGTCCTTTTCCTTTTCGCTGACCTGTCCTTGTAGTCCATGCCCTGAATAAAAGAATACGAAAGTATCATCCTTTGTAACCTTTGCGGATAGCAGGTCAAAAGCTTGTTTCAGGTTTTTCGTAGTCGCCTGTTTGTCTGTCAAGAGCATATAATTCTGACTGCTCATAAGTTTTAGTTGTTCGAAGGTCTTGGCAAGTTTTATTGCATCCTCTCTACAATATTTAAGGTCGTTGATTTTTGATGGATAATCGGTAATACCTACGAAAATACCATAAAATTTCGGATTGCTTGAGGATTTTCCACTTAGCGTTACATAATTAAATAATTCGGGGATTTTTTGCAGTAATTCAGTCGAGAAAGTGTAAATTCCTTGCTCGCGAATCAGGTTTGGTAGTACCAATATCTGCAAATCACCATCGAAATCACATTTCAAAATCAATCTTGAATTTTTGTTGGTCTGCGATATATCGTCGCTGCGAATTTGATGTTTATCAGACGAATACACAAGAATTTGTGTGTCGAAATCTTTCGATTCCAGATTTATCTGAATAATATTGCCTTTTTTCACACCGATAATATATTCGTCAAACAGTCTGCCGTCGTCGTTGCGCCTGTCATCTGAATTCAACTCACCTTTCTCAATTTTTTCACCGACTTTTATCCTGACGCTTGCAGATTGATTTGTACTGACGGTCTCTAGAACAAGTTGCGCGTAGTATTCACCGACTTCACTACGATTAAAGCTTGTAACACCAACCATGTAAACGCCATCTGTGAATTTATGGCGTATCTCAGCATCGAATGTTCCAGGTGTTGCGTTATTATTCTCGATTCGCTCACCATCAGGTGTAATCATTATAAGATAAGTGTCGAAATCAGAGGATTTAAGCATTAATTTTGCCCAGCGATTGTTCATACCTTTAAGAGTGTACCAGTTTACGTATGAGCCGGTTTTCAGCAAGATGCAGTCCTTGTTAAGTCGTCCTTTCGTTGGTTTTTCTGACAATTCACCAATTTCGTAACCTGTCATCTTGAAAACCAGCGAATATTTACCTTTCTGTTCGTTTTTGCTTGTAGTAGCGACAATTTTGTACTTGCCGTCCTCAGGTAGTTCAAATGCAAGCTCCGAATCACCTGTTTTAGCCAGACTTGCATCGTCGTTGACAAATTCTAATGCTGAGGGTGAGATAACTTTGATACACGAATCAATCACCTTCGATTGCATAAGAAATTGGACTAAATATCCTTTTTTACCGTTAAAAACGTAGTAATCCGCAAGTCGTCCGTCACTTGACAATAAATCATTGGTATTTAATTCACCTTCCTGTCTGCCAACCTCAAGCGTAGGAAACACCAATTCTCCACTGGAATATTTCACAATGAAAGTACCGGTATGTTCAAGCCGATAACTGCTGACTCCAAGCACACATTCACCCGACTTATTTATCATCACTGAAATCCGCGAATTGCTGTTGCCTGATTCGATGTCATCATTCTCATAATGTATATTGTCAGGTGTAACTAGTAGCAAATATGTATCGAATTGCGCTGAGTCGCAGTGAATGGTGATAGCATCACCATTTTCAACCTTAAATTGATACCATTTGATGAATTTTCCGAGATATTTTTCATCCGTTGTCGTCAATGTGTTCTGGTTTTCGCCTTTTTCAAGCGTTTTATATGTTTCTGTTGCTGATTTCTGGTTAAACAGAAGCTCATATTTTCCGATATTTCCTTCTACTTCAGAGGTTACGACAAGGAGAAATGTCCCCTCTTCCAAAAGTCTGAGCTGAAGTCTCGTAACATCCAGACTCGTTGAAAACGCCTCACTTTGGATTTCCTTATCTGTTGGTGATTTCAGAACCATCTGAGTTTCGAAATCCGAAGTCAACGTTAAATCGACATAATCACCTGATTTTGCCTTAAATTCATAAAAATGTGCTCGTTTGTTCTCGTAAAAATAATCCCTTATTGTCAGGATGCCGTCGATTTTACCGGGCTTAATTTCAGTAATTTCCGGCTCGGTAATGACCATTCCACGTTTACTTACATTAATATCGAAAATAAGAGAAAATAATCCTGATTTCTCGACTCCGCTAGATGTGATTCCGACATAGTATATTCCAGTTTCGCGCAAATTCACTTCTAGCCTCGAATTCTTATTCTCATTACGCTTAAAGTCGTCATTCTCAAAGCGTTGACCGGTAGGAGACACCACAAATACAAATGTATCGAACGATACTGACGAAACATGCAGAAACACTTCAACGGGCTCGGAAAGTTCAAATTTATACCAGCTCAGAAATCGGTCGTCTGGAAGTCTTGCACTTCCGGCATCGAGTTTGCTTCTTATCCAACCTCGACTCAGCTCAGGACAATCAGCTGGCAATGTAATTTTGTCGAGTTTAAATCGCAGTTTATATTTCCCCTTATGTCTGGCATATGCGCTGGTTACACCGATTTTACACGTCCCGTTAAACATCATGTGCCGATTGAGCATAGAATTAGAATTTACACCACGATTAATATCGTCATTCTCGAAAACATAAGATTCAGGCGTAACAAGAATCAGGTATGTGTCAAAATCGTCGGATAAAACCCTAATATACAGATAATCACCTTCTGTTACCGCAATATTGTACCAATCGATGTATTTGTTGTTCGCAAGCTGATCGTCTCCGGAGCTGAGTTTGCCTTTGGTCAACGAGTCATTTAATTCTTTACCCTTGGGCCAGTTTTTCGATTCAGGCGCATAAATCCCACCTGGTGGATCCTTTCTTTCCTTTGCTGCATCGGTTTCTGACTCCAGCATCACAATTTGTTTAACTTCGATGTTGATTTTGTACTTGCCCAAAGCTTTTTTTTTCGCGCTTGAAACCCCGATTTTAGCGATGCCGACCTTCGTAAATGTATATTCGAGCATTGAATTCAGGTTTTTTTTCTTGCTATCATCGCCTGTGCTGATGTCATCGTTATCAAATTGCTGACCGTTAGGCGCAATCAGAATCAAATATGTATCGAAATCGCTGGATGTGAGTGTAACGATGATTTTTTCGTTTTCCTTACCCTTGAATTCGTATAAATCGTAATACTCACCTGAATCCATTATTATATCGCCTTTTGCGAGTTCACCCTCAAGCACGCCTGAGCTAATCGGGATTCCGTTGTTTTCATCGTCTGCAAACGTTATATTCTGTGACATCGAAGTTATCAGTATGAAAATAATCACGATTTTCAGGGTACGCAAGCGTACTTTTTTTTCACAGCATCTACAATAGGACTCAAGAAGAACCTGCCCTATTGACAATAGTGAAAATTTAAACCAGCAAGGCTGGATTCTCACGTTGATTTCCATCATTACCTCATCAAAATATATTCTTCATATATTTTAACAAATTTGAGCATAGTTTTCGGCTATTTTCCGTATAATTCCCAATAAAACTACATAACCTGAAACAGAATTTTGCTACAGAGATGTAGAGACCACAGCCGTTGCCCGAGGTTCTCGAAGGCAACACATATTTGCACGGTGAATCATTGTGGTTTCGAGAACCTCAACCACCTATAGATTACTCAACCACCGGTTGGACAGGCATCTTGTGTGTCGATGATGACAATGATGCTAGTGTCAGGCAGGGATGCCTGTGCCACCATTTACTTTTTTTCAAGTTACT
>CAYZQB010000234.1:0-4290 GCA_964480395.1 uncultured Planctomycetia bacterium | reverse complement strand
TCATTGCGCCTTTTCCACCATCTCTCGCGCCCTGTGCGCCCCAAACTTCGATGGTGAGCAATGTAACGCCTGCTGGAACAGTCCAGTTTTCAATACTTCCAGTGTAGTTGAAAGTTTTAACAATCGGCACGCGTCCTTCACCTTCAATTTCGAAATCGTAAGGTGTTGCTTCATTAATAGCATCGTGGACAATTGTCAAAGTATCGTTGTACATTGCGCTTGCTGTGGGTGCGAATTTAATTTTAATCGTGATTTTATTACCAACCGGAATCAACTGAGGCAGATTGACAACATTTCCGTTATTATCCTGAACTTCATCAACTGAGTAGTTAGTAGCTGTAACGAATGCTGCACTTGTAATTGTCAGCGGATCTACGCCAGCACTTGTGATTTCGAGGTCGAGAATCGCGGGTGCTGCAGTTGAATGCGAGCCGATGTCCCAAGGTGAAGTCTCGCTGAATGCTATCTCAGGCGCAAATGTAACACCTTCGCCTTCGATTGGAATTGACAATGGTGTGCTTTCATTGACTGCATCGTGAATAACTTCAAGAGTAATCGGGAAATCACCATCGGCTAATGGGCTAAACATAAGTGTGAAAGTATGATTGTTACCGGGTGTAACCGTAAAAGGTGCGTTACCTGCTGAGATGCTGTACAGATACGCATTGGCACCGGTTAACGCGAGATTATTAATAGTAAGATCAGCGGTACCGACATTTGAGACTATAAAGTCATGTGTCGCATCTTTACTTACATAAATAACACCGAAGTCAAAGGATTTGTCATTGAGTTCCATTCTGGGAACAGGAATGCCCTCACCCTTAAACTCAACTTCTTTCGGTTTTGTTGCTGCATCATGAACAATTGTCATCAAAGACGCAAGAATTCCAGCAGAGGTCGGTTCAAACTTGATTTCAATAACTTGTTCATCATTTTTCAAAAGATTGATTGGTACATTACCACCCTGGACGATATTGAAATCGCCTGATCCGTTTAGAGTGATATTAGAGATGGTTAAGTCTTTCCCATACTTGTTTTTCAAAGTGATCTGGAGATTTTTGGAATCCCCAATGTTGATCTGCCCGAAATCAAGCTTACCCGGAGTAACCTTAAGGGTTTTATCTTCGGACGTACAACTAAATGAAATCAATGTAAAAACAAGCAGAAGACAAAGAACTACTGAACGATTCATAAATCCTCCAAAAAAATAGAAATTAACTACAATTCAATATCTGATTCTGTTCTATAGCATAAATTAATATTGATAGTTCATTTTTTTTTTGCAACATCAATTATATTTTCAATACTAAATAAAATTTGATTGCTGTAATTTACTGCATCAAGCTATTGATTGTTATTTAAAGGTTTTTGTATATCTTGTGATTTCTGCGTCCAGTTGTTTCTTGATATCATCGGTGAGCTTGCCTTCAGAGACAATCTTATCAAGGACTTCCGACTTCG
Organism: uncultured Planctomycetia bacterium; assembly: GCA_964480395.1. GTDB lineage: Bacteria > Planctomycetota > UBA8742 > SKZP01 > CAYZQB01 > CAYZQB01. The sequence goes on along the minus strand of CAYZQB010000234.1, from coordinate 2,829 downwards.
CATGCTTCAAGTAATCATTAAGACCTGCTTCGAATTTGCCAATCTTATTTACTGGGATTTTGTCCATAAATCCGTTGTTCACAGCGTAAATAGCAGCGACTTGCTCTTCAACTGGCAACGGCTTATAAAGCCCCTGTTTCAACACTTCGACGTTTCGCTCACCGCGTGCAAGTTTCGCTTGAGTTGCTTTGTCAAGGTCGGACGAAAATTGTGCAAACGCTTCTAGCTCGCGAAAGTTGGCAAGGTCAAGCCGGAGCATACCCGCAACTTGCTTCATTGCTTTGATTTGAGCGTTTCCACCGACTCGACTCACCGAGATTCCAACGTTAATTGCAGGTCGTACACCAGAATAGAAAAGGTCTGTAACCAGATAAATCTGCCCGTCAGTGATAGAAATGACATTTGTCGGGATATACGAGGACACATCACCTTGCTGAGTTTCAATCACCGGAATCCCTGTCATTGAGCCGCCTGTCTGCGGATGAACGCGTTTTTCGAGTGTTTTATCCGTGTTTTGCGCTTGCAACTCGGTCAAATCCTCGTCAAGCTGCTTCATTTGGTCTTCATACAATGAAATATAACGTTTGCTGTTGATTCCCTCGGTTGTATCCCATGCTGCATCTGCATCAACAATTATGTATTCTTCGCGCAATTTAGCGGAACGTTCTAAAAGTCTTGAATGGCAGTAGAAAATGTCGCCGGGATATGCTTCGCGTCCGGGCGGACGACGTAAAAGCAGCGAAAGCTGACGATATGCTACTGCTTGCTTCGATAAATCGTCGTAAAAACATGCTGTATCCCTGATTTTATGCGGCATATCCGTTGAAAACATGAAATATTCCGCTATGGCAGCACCGGCATAGGGTGCAATATACTGCATTGGCGCAGGATCGTCAGCAGTTGCCATAACAACAATCGTATAATCCATCGCATCGTGTTTCTTGAGTTTTTCAATTGTGCTTGCAACAGTTGATGCTTTCTGACCAATAGCAACGTAAACGCATATGCAGTCTTTGCCCTTCTGATTGATAATCGTATCAATAATAATCGAAGTCTTGCCTGTTTCCCTGTCGCCGATGATAAGCTCTCGTTGACCGCGACCGATTGGAATCATCGAGTCAATCGCCTTAATTCCGGTCTGCAAGGGCGTTTTTACCGGCTGACGTGCTGAAATTCCAGGTGCTTTGAACTCGAGAGGCCAATATTTGCTGGTATCAATCGGACCTTTGCCATCAAGCGGCTGACCGAGAGGATTCACAACTCTTCCGAGTAATTCATCGCCAACAGGCACATCCAGCACGCGTCCTGTCCGCTTAACCATCTGTCCTTCTTTAATATCAATGTATTCACCGAGGATAACGACGCCGACGCTGTCTTCTTCAAGGTTGAACGCCATTCCAAACTCGCCATTCTCAAATTCAACCATCTCCATCGCCATACACTTCGCAAGACCATGCACGCGCGCAATTCCATCGCCAACCTCAAGAACCGTTCCGACTTCCTCGACCTCAACGTCAAATCCGAACTTCTCAATCTGCTTCTTGATTATTGAAGTTATTTCTTCAGGACGCAGGTTTTGCATGATTCCTCCAATTGCCAGTTCAATGTGCCAAAGCACCATTGCAGAATCTGCAGTTTATAATTTGATGTTTTGATTGCAATCTCATTATTCAAAATAAGTGGTAAAACTCTCAATGCAATTCTCAAAGTTTATTAATTGATATTCGTACAAACCAATTGCACCAAAAGCGTGTAGTATGATATAAAATATATTTCATATTGTTGTAAGTTTGATGTTGTCAAGGAATCAGCATGTATAAATTCGGTATCAGCGTAATTATCATCCTAATTTTTAATATTTGTGCATTTGCAGATGAGCTGCAGACGGACAAATCAAATGCAGGTAGTCTTCAAACGCTTCCATATGAGACAATCGAAGCTGGGCTTGCGAGAATGCGTGAGAATAATGGGCAGTTCTTTGATGCGATTTCCGGGTTGAATCCGCGTTCAACGGTTGTACATGAGCTTTTTGGCGTATCCGTTGATTATCTTTCGGTTGACAATGATGATTACATCGAAACCACGCCATATATTGAGCTGCCGTTCCTCGGTAATCGTGCATCGCTGGTTGAGGATTATTCATTTTTCGCAAGCTTTCAGTATTTGACACGGAACGAAGGCGAATACGAGATTTACGCCCTGCTGGCAGGTGTCAAGGGTGAAATCACCAATAAAAAATATCTGGATTTTTATAGTATTGTGGGATGGAATTTGATGTTCGGCGTGATTTACCGGGAAGATGGCTCGGACGATGATACATATCCTGAGATAAACAACGGTTGGAGTTATTTTGTCGGGAGTTTTCACTTTGGCTGGGAGATTCGGTGGGATTATTCGTTCCGATTCCCGCGAACCGGCGGACTCATGCTGAATTACTTGGAGACCATGTTCCACTTCAGCATCGGTCATCCTGAGAGCTTTTTTGTTACGCTGAGACCTGGATTTCAGGCAATTTGGCGCGGTTCGCTGCACGAGAATGTGCAATCGGGCTGGGAAACAATGCGAGCATACATTCGCATCGGCTTTCCGGAGTTTATCGTCGTCGAGCCGTATTTCCAGTATGATGATGAGACCGAAAAATCCGGCATCGGCATAAAATTCTACCTCTTCTACTCCTTCTAATTCCACTGTTTCCTGAGATTTTCAGCGTTGTTGCCTGAGGTTCTCGAAGGCAAGAAAAAATATTGTCATTGCGAGAAGGGAGCAAAGCGACCGACGTGGCAATCTCAGGATTTACTGATGATTTTCAAACCTACAATACCTGTCATG
>CAYZQB010000233.1:0-4316 GCA_964480395.1 uncultured Planctomycetia bacterium | reverse complement strand
ACTCCGCTCAACCACCAGTGGAACAGGCATTACATCAAACACACAGACGGTGGGACAGGCATCCTTGCCTGTCATTGATGATCTTGTTGCTATACACAGGCTGGGAAGCCTGTGCCACTGAAGAATCCGATGTTCGGTCGCTGGGATTCTTTCGCTTCGCTCAGAATGACAAGACTTCAGTCGCTACGTTCCTTCAGAATGATAAAACAAGACTGGTTATCCTCGGAGTTTGTTAACGGTTTTTGTGATTATTGTGATTGCTGTGTCAATTTCGTCTGCGGTTGTGTATTTTCCGGTCGTGAAACGCATTGTACCACGAGCATACTCGCGGTGAACACCAATTGCACTGATTGTTGAGGAAACGGTAACGGAGTCTGCATGGCAAGCAGCACCAGCAGATGCTGACAGATGTTCGTCCATGAGTGCAAGTGCAGTATCCGCGTCGATTCCCTTGATGCTTATGTTCAGCGTATTAGGCAGATTTTGAATCAAGTCTCCGTTAACTTTGAAGTCCTTCAGTTTTTCCTGTAAACCTTTGTACAATCGGTTGCGCATTGCTTTAACATGTGCAATATTTTTCGTCAAATCGCGTTTAGCAATTTCGCATGCTTTGCCGAGTCCAACGATTTCAAGCATATTTTCCGTTCCTGGACGAATTCCACGTTCCTGACCAGCACCAAACATCAGATTCTGCAATTTCAACCCACGTCTGATAAATAATGCCCCAACGCCCTTGGGTGCATAGATTTTGTGTCCAGCAATTGTAAGCAGGTCGCAACCGAGTTCCTGTACGTCAACTGGAACTTTACCAATAGACTGACATGCATCGGTGTGAAAAACAATATTGTGCTTTTTCGCGATTTCCGAAATTTCTGTGATTGGTTGAATTGCGCCAATTTCGTTGTTCGAATGCATCACCGTTATCAGCGTTGTTTCAGTTGTAATTGCTTTTTCAACGTCTTGGGGATTGACGATGCCAACATTATTAACTGGAACTTTGGTAAACGTGAAGCCACAATCCCGTAAATGTCCCAAAACTTCGGTAACTGCAGGATGCTCAACTGCTGAGGTAACAATATGCTTACCTTTGTCCTGATTTTGCCAGCAAACTCCACGAATTGCATGATTATTCGACTCTGTACCACCGCTTGTGAAGATAATTTCATATGGCTCACAATTTATTAGCTCTGCAACCCGTTTTCTGGCAAGTTTTAAGTCTTCTTTTGACTGCTCACCGTAAAAATGCGAGCTTGACGGATTGCCGAATCGGTCATCGAGATATTTCCGCATTTCGTCAGCAACTTCAGCATCGATAGGGGTTGTGCCATTATAATCGAGATAAATCGGTTTCATAAATCACCTTGTATTTATTATGTGATTTTACAACATGTAAGCTCGAAAAAAATGAACAACAATTTGCAATTTAAGAATCTTTCAAGTGTGTTTGTTAAACTTGATACACCTGAGATTGCTTCGGTCATTTTACTCCCTCGCAATGACTGAGTTATTATGATGAACTTGAATATGCAATAAAAAAAATCCGTGTGAATTCACACGGAGTTGATGCAAAAATTCTGAAAAATTGTCATTCCCAACTTGATTGGGAATCCAGAACTGTGTGAAATACAATTATTATGGATTCCTGCTTTCGCAGGAATGACAAGCACATAAATTAATTAGTAACAGGATATTCATTAATTAATGTTATGTTTACAATTTTTAGAAATTTTCGCCTTTGGGTTCTTCCTTCTTTGGAACTTCCTTTTTTGGTGCTTCTTCTTTTGGCTCTACCTTTTCCTTTATGTTGAATTTCTCATCAAGGAATTTCGAAACTTTTTCTGCAGTTTCGCCGTGACCTCTGAAAATAATTTTGCCTTCAGGATCAACAAAAACCAAAGTCGGAATTCCCATAACGCCATAGGATTCAGAAGCGGTTCCTTCATTGTCAAATACAAAATCCCATTTGTAATCCATCTTTTTAACAAAATCGATTTGCTTTTCCATTGTGTCTTTGCTGCTTGAGCCGACACTCACGATGACAAACTTATCTGCAATTTCTTTGTATTTTTCAGACATCGGTTTCAAGTGATTTTCCATTGCTGAACGACATGGACCACACCAGGTTGCCCAGAAATCGAGCAGAACATATTTGCCTTTGTATTTGCTGAGTTCAACAGCTTTGCTTTCGAAATCAATAGTTTTCCAGTTTGGTGCAATAGTACCTGCTATAACGACCAAGTCGTTAATTTTCATCATGTAATATCGAAAGTACTGTTTTGCTTTGTCATCTTTTACATCTTTTCTCAGCAGTTCAATTTGAGCAACGAACTTTTTGTATTCATCCATTTTATTCATTTTGTAGTAAATGCGTGCTTTAATCGACAATAGCAAAGCGTTGTCGATTCTGTCCTGAGGAGTGAGTTCACCTTCTTTAAGCTTAAAATCTTTTATCTCTTCAAGAGCTTCCTTGAATTTATCTGAGCTAATCATCACTTCAGCTCTATCAGTATGCATTTTAGTTTTATATGCATCATCAAAGAAATCGGCTTTCAGGCATTTTTCGCTAAGTTTCAGATAATCTTCATACTTTCGATAGGAAGAATGACGGCGAAGCATCAGCGATACAACTGTTTTTGTATTCTCAACGTTTACACCCCAATGTTCTTCAAGGTATTTTTCATAAGCTGGGAAAAGAGAGTTATAAATCTTATACCATTCCGCTCTTTCCATGCTGCGATCCTTGAGTTTTTCATTGATTCCTTGGATTTCCATCCATGCTTTTGTTTCAGCAGCAACTTTCGGGTCGATTTTTTCAGGTTCTTCCGCCTTCGGTTCAACCTTTGGGTCTTCTTTTGTTGGATCTTCTTTCTTAGGGTCTTCCTTCTTTGGTTCTTCTTGAGCAATCATGGGCATCGCAAATATTGCCAGAACCAGCAATATGCTTAATAAAACTTTATGCATAGCAACCTCATAAAAGAGTAAATGATAAAAACTTATACCAAAATATTACTTATTAATTTGTTTTTTTTTGATTTTCAAAATTCAGCAATTTCAATTTAAATAAATTCATTTTTTTTTATTTACATTTATCCAAAATTATAATGTGCCGTATTATATGAGCAGAAAAAGAATTTTTTTGAAAACAAAACTAAGAGAAAGTAAATCATGAAAAAAATCAAATTCTCGTTTTTAGCAGGATTTGCTGTTTTATTTTTTATTGTTAGCTGTTCTGGTGGCTTTAATGGTACTTCAGGTTTTAGGATAACAACTTATTCACTCCCGAATGGCAATATAAATGATCTTTATTCAGCAACACTTAATGCTATTGACGGCATTACACCTTTTACTTGGAATATTATCTCAGGTTCTTTACCAACTGGTTTGAACATAAACAGTTCTTCTGGTGAGATAACTGGAACTCCGACGGATGCAGGTAAATCAAATTTCACTGTTCAGGTTGAGGATTCGGAAAGTCGAACTGCAACAAAACTTTTCGCGATAACAATTACAAATAATTCAAACGGTTCAGGCGGTGCATATCCTGGTTATCAATCCCGAATTGTCAATGTTGCTGGACTTGGAAACCAAACATATTATTTACATATACCCAATTCTTATAAGCCCTCGAATGCTACTGCAATTTTGTATGCTTTTCATGGTGCTGCTGGAGCAGGAAACGCGGATCAGTCAGCACAATGGACTCGCGACTGGTGGAAGCCCGTTGCAGATGTCGGCAACTTTATTCTTGTCGCACAGGTTGCTACTGGAGCAAACGGCAGCTGGGTTATTCCAAATGTAATTGATGTGCTTAATGAAATTATTGATGATGTTGATGGAGCATATAATATTAATATGAACCGGAGATATGGCTGGGGATTCTCAGCGGGAGGGCATCTAATGCATCTTCTTGGACTTGCTAATTCGACATTCTTTGCAGCGTATGGCATAAGTGCTGGATGTATTGACGGTTTAGCGAGTGGATTGGGTTGGACTCCAGCAGATGCTGTGAGAAAAATCCCGGTTGATATTCATATTGGTGACTCTGACCCTAACCTGCCCTGGTGTAGAGATGACAGAGATGAGTTTATCGCAGCAGGTTGGGTGTTGAATACGGATCTGTTTTATACAGAATTTGTCGGTGGTCACACATACACACAACAAAATCTTGAAGAAATCTGGTACAACATCGGTCGATTTAGTCTGCCTTAATAAAAAACATTCTACGATATAAAAACATACAATGCTTTGTATGCTGATTATCAGTATTCTGCAATTTCCTTATCTGTTTTAGGATTGCTGATTGCTTCGTCAGCATA
>CAYZQB010000232.1:0-4358 GCA_964480395.1 uncultured Planctomycetia bacterium | reverse complement strand
CTCTGATTTATGATTTTTGATATTGCTGAGATGCTTGAAATAAGTGGAGCGGGTGGGGAGAATCGAACTCCTGTAGTTGGCTTGGGAAGCCAATGCTCTGCCACTGAGCTACACCCGCGTGAAATTTCCGAACCTGTATATTATACTCAACCTATAACATCAGTCAACCAATTCTTCACATCATGCAAATTATAGTGTTAATCAACAAGAGCATGGATTGAATAAATAATTGGGTCTGAATCATCTTCAAATACTCTGTCTCCAAATCTATTGATAATTATTGATGCACATTTTTCGAATAACTTTGCATCAGACAGTTTAGATAATAAAAAATGCTCATTTAATCGAGGTCTGAAATAAGAACGAATTGAAGTAAATATATAATCAACATTTTCAGAATTATTAACTATTTCAAACAGTTGTTTGTGTTCTAATATTTTGTCTTTTCCTATTATTGATTCTAATTTGTCAATTTCAGATTTACTTAAATCATAATGTAACGATTCCACAAGTATTGGAATCCCGAATAGATTCGCAACATCAAACCCAAGAAAAATCCAATCGAATTCACTTGGTAAATTTGTTTCATTGATTAGAATTAATTCCCAATCATTTGGATTCTTGTATTTAATTATTTTGCAGTTAAATTGTATATATCATCGAACTCAATTTTTAGATTAACATCAAAATTACATGAAAACCAAATATTTGTAAGCTTGGCTTCAGCCATGTTTTACAGTATTTAGTAAATTTAACAACTATTCTGAGCCAGTAAATCAAAGTAGAAACTTGAAAAAGTGTTGCCAAATCAAACAGCTCAATTAGTAAACAGTAAATATATGGTAAATTTCGCCTAAATTTTGTTAATATCTGAGAGAAAAATGAAATGTTTTGGATTCTCCACCTCGTATAATAGAGGGTTAATCAAAAAGAGATGCTAAATGTTCGGATATAAATTAATCAGTTTTTTCCTACGAAAGCCGGTTTCAGTGCTTATGCTGTTCCTTGCGCTTTTGATTGTAGGATTAATATCACTTACGAAGATACCGGTTCAGCAGATGCCGAGTGGGTTTGAGTTTCCGTCGGTTTGGGTAAGCACATCATATGTGAGTCAGGACGCAGGCATTTCTCCTCTTGAAGTCGAGGAAAACCTCGTCAAACCTGTTGAAGACGAGCTTAGCACGCTTTCCGGACTTGAAAAATTGTACAGCACAGCAGAATCCGGGTCAGCAAGTTTCTGGGTTCAATTTTCGCAAGATACCGATATGACTGAGATGTATTCTGAGGTCAAAGACAGAATCGACCGTGTTCGCGCAAAATCCGACGATCCTATCAATCCGCCACGACTGCACATGTGGGACCCGCAAAATAGAGCGATTATTGACTGCATAATAATGTGGAAAAAAGACCAGATGGATGATCCATTCAAATATATTGAAAATGTGATTCTGCAGAGGTTGAGCAACATCTCCGGTGTTGCACGAACGGATATTCGTGGTCTTGTTGTGAATTCGATATATGTGGATTTGAAGCCATCAGCAGTTGAAAAGTACAAACTGTCAACATATAGTGTGAATAGAGCACTCAGGCAGGATAATTTCATGAGCGATATCGGAACCATCAAGGTTTTCGACGAAAAATATTTTGCTGTCTCAGACATGACTTTCAGTACCTTAGATGATATCAGGAAGTTTCCTATCACCGAAGAAGTATCGCTCGAAGACATTGCAAAAATCACGGAATCTTCGAGTCTGCAGGATAATATAGTCAGGTTTAATGGTGATCCAGCGGTTGTTATCAGTATTTATAAGACTGCTCAGGGGAACACGGTTGAATTGTCTGAAAAGGTGAAAGCAACTCTTGACGAACTCAGGAATAACAGGGAACTCGAAGGTTTTTCATATTCGATAACATCCGACCAAGGCGATGATATTCTTGCTGGCATAAATGCGCTGAAAGATACTGCGCTTTGGGGCGGAATCTGGGCTGTCTGCATCCTGTTTTTCTTTCTTCGCAGATTCCGTATGACAATGTTAATCGCGATGACAATTCCGCTTTCCGTTCTAATTGCGATAACTATCCTATATTTTACCGGCGGTAGCATCAATCTTTTGTCGCTAATGGGATTTACGCTTGCTGTTGGAATGCTCGTTGACAATGCTGTTGTTGTTACTGAGAGCATCGCAAGGTATAAGGAGGAGAAATTTGAAGCTAAATCAGCGGCAATACTGGGTGCTGGCGAGGTTATGCTGGCTATCACACTGGCAACACTCACAACAGTTATCGTTTTTCTGCCATTGATTTTACTTGGTGATGACAAAGGATTCACGTTTTACATGGGTAATATCGGTATTCCGCTTTGTTTGTCGCTTTTCGCCTCATTATTCATCGCTTCTGTATTTATTCCGCCTGGTGCTTCTATTGTGTCGAAGAAAACAAAAAAAGGAAATTTCGCGATTCTGAGGTATTTTGACAAGTTTTCGAACGGTTTTGTTTCATGGCTTAGACGGAGATATTTAGGCGGGTTGAATTTCGTTCTTAAACATAGGTTATTGGTCTTTTTTGTCGTTGTTTTAGTTTTATATCCAACTTACAAGGCGGTTATGCCTGAGGAATCAGGCGGATGGTCAGATAAAGGTGAAATGAAGGATTACAAGTTGAAAATGTCTGACTATGGCAGAGGAAAAGCGTCGCGAATCAGGATTCGTGTTGAAATGCCGCATCAAAGCACACTTCAGGAAACACATGAAGTTTTTGTGCAGGTAGTTAAAATCATTCAAAAGAATAAAAAACAAGTTCCATATGAGAATATTCTTGAGAGTTTTGACCAAAGTGGTGGTCGCATCTCCTTGTATCTTAAGCAGGATGAAGATTACGATACAATAGAGATTACCAGCAAGTTACGCGATAAATTTCCAAAAATCCCGGGTGTTGAGATTCGAGTTGGATGGATGGGTGGTGGATTCGATCCTGAAAGCGAACGAATTTCAATACTTCTAACAGGTAGAGACTCTGAAAAACTCATTGAACTTGCAAACAAAGTTGAAGAACGCCTAAAAAGTCTTGAAGACCTTAGTGACATAGAGACTGAAGTAACTGAGGGCAGAGACGAAATGATGCTCGACGTTGACCGTAAAATGTCAACGGAATTGAATGCGAATCCTCGATTTTTGATGATGAGTCTGTCGTATGCATTGAACGGCTCACGTATCAGTGATTTCAGAGAAGGCAATGTTAGAAAACAGATAATCGTTAGACAAGAACGTCCAATGCACATGGATGTAAAAACCTGGAAAGCAAAGATGTACAACATGAATCGCAGTGATATGTACAAAATGTCGGTTCCGACTAACAATAACAGCGTTGTGCCAATGAAGGTCATACTCAAGCCGAATCCGAAGTTCGGGAAAAGTTTAAGTTCAATAACCAGGCAGGATAGAAAGACAACGTTGCAGATTTCTGCAAATGCTCCCCCAGATAAGTTTTTAATGATAAACGACCAGATTAAAGAGCTGTTTGCGCAGTTCGAATTTCCAGACGGATACAGCTGGGACCTTGGTGAGAGAGCACATCGATGGGATGAAGAGCAGGGGAGTTCGTTTATTGTGATGGAAGCAGCACTTTTGGGTGTATTGCTGATTATGGGATTTTTCTTCGAGTCACTGATTATGCCTTTTGCGGTTATCATGGCAATTCCTTTGGCAGCTGTCGGTGCGTTCTGGATGTTGATTTTCACTGGTACACCGCTTGAGATGGTCGGTTTTACAGGTTTCGTCATCCTAATCGGGCTTGTTGTAAATAACGGCATTGTGCTAATTGACCTTGTGAATCGAAAGAAAAATCAAGGATTTTCGTCATTTGATGCCATCATGTACGCTGGGAAGTATAGATTCCGACCAATAATTATGACATCGTTGACAACAATTTTCGGACTTTTGCCAATGGCATTGGGTAAAGTGGATTTCATGGGTATGAACTTCTCACCGCTTGGTAAAATCGTAATTGGCGGTTTAATCACCTCCACGCTTCTGATGTTGTTTGTTGTGCCGGTGGTTTATAGCGCAATTGACGGATTTCGTAATAGTATTGCAAAGATTAGCAAAGTAGCGATGTCACCATTCAACAATCGACAAGAATAATCACGCAGGTGCACAGTATACAGGAATATCAGTTTTTTTTGCCACAGAGACACTGCCGTTGCCTGAGGTTCTCGAAGGCAACACACGTATTTGCATGGTGAAAATATGGTGGTTTCGACTCCGCTCAACCAACGGTGGCACAGGCATCTCTGCCTGTCATTGATGACACACATTCCATTGTCATTGCGAGGATGGAGCGAAGCGACTGACGTGGCAATC
>CAYZQB010000231.1:0-4394 GCA_964480395.1 uncultured Planctomycetia bacterium | reverse complement strand
TACCAGGATTCTTCTTGGTTTCAATCTTATAATTTTCACATAACTGAACTAAATGACTTTCAAGTACAACACCTGCAATTGCACCTGCAGCACGTAAGAAGCCATTCTTTTTCAACTCCTCAGAAGCATCCAACTCATTTTCAAACAAATCAGCCCTTACAAAATGCCTGATATTAAACAATGAACTTTCAAATTTTTTTGTACACGCATTGACCATCCCAATTTGTTGTAATAATCTTGGCAATGCAGCACTAGGTTTAACAAGTATAGTCCCAAAATTATCACGCATGTATAATCCAATCAATGCATCACTTATTGTATAGTTTTCAAAATCTATTCGTTTTCTTTCATTAGTTCTTTTGTAAAGATTCTTGAAATCATCTAAACGTTCAGGTAAAAGTTGTTTTACAATTTCTTGAGATTCTGAAAACCATACTTCATATTCAATTTTCAATTTATCAAGTTTGTCGTTATTTGGGTTTTGTGTTGAAAAAACTTCTTGCATTGTTTTGTGAATTTTTTCACCCTCGACTATCAATTTTTCAAGGTCTTGTTTGAATCTTTCAATGTTCTTCATGATTTCCCTATCCAAAATTTAATATAGTATCAATTATAGAATACAAAATACAAAGCAGATAAGTTAATATTAGATTCTTAGTGTTCCTTCGTGTTCTTAGTGGCAAAAATCTTAATATTCTTATCGAATGACAGGCAAGATGCCTATCCCACCCGTGGTTGAGTGTTCAGGTGGTTGAGGTTCTCGAAACCACCATATTTTCCTTTGCAAATACGTGTGTTGCCTTCGAGAACCTCAGGCATCGGCAGTGGCTCTGTGGCTCAAATCTTGTCATTCTGAGCAAAGCGAAAGAATCTCAGGTGTTCCATCGAATGGTTCAGCCGATTGATGATGTTGAATGATGTAAAATTTGCTGTCAGCGAAAGCGAAACTTTTTCATTTCTTTTCAACCGAACTACCTGTTGTGTTGGCTGGAAATCAAACATGTGTTTGAAATTCTCGATGGATTCCCTGAGATTGCAACGGTCGTTACACTCCCTCGCAATGACAATATATTTTCTTGCCTTCGAGAACCTCAGGCAACGGAAGTGTCTCAGTGGCTAAAATCAATGAGTCAGAGCATAGAGGATGATGTTGATAGAAATATCGATTGCGTCCGATTTAGAGTATGCCAGCGTCCACGGGTGACCGACACCTTCCCAACCACCACCCAAATCGAACGGTGAGTAAATAACACAAATTCTGTTGTTAAGCTCAATCCCCTCAAGATATGGCGAGTTTCCAAGTGTGGGATAGAGCTTAACCGTTCTGGGGGTATATTTTACATTGGTTATCGGCTTGAATACTGAAAATATCGGGTGTTCGGGCTTGATTTGTTTGAGTTCGTTGTCAGGCAAAATCTTTTCAATCTCACGCCTGAATGCTTTTTGAAAATTCAGATTACCATCAGTATTGTCAACAAACAGAAAACCACCTTTTTGCACAAATTCTTTGAGTTTTTTGACTTCCGCATCGGAAAAGCTGAATTCTCCTAATCCCGACAGATACAAAAACGGAAGTTCTGAAATATTGTCTTTAGCGAGTTTGACGGTTTTCTTCTGCAGCTTGAATCTGCCGCGTGTGTTTTCCTTCAGAATCTTCAGCAGATTCGCAGGACCGGATGGAATCGTGTTCCAATATCCGTTCGTCTCGATTATACCAAAGGTAAAATCACCCACATCTTCATCCTGCTCGTGGTAAACACGCTCTGCAGCGAGGTATTTCGCCAGTGGTTGATATGCCAACGCATACGAAATCATGTTTATGCCAATCTCTTGCGCATCAACCATATGCACGCAGTCACCTGTTGTGTACGTGTAATCCCAACCCTGTGCAAGGCATATTGGCGACAGAATTACCGCACTTCGAGTCCCTATCATGATATGTTCGAGCATTGCTGGTCCGGATTTCAGTGTTTTTTCTCCGATTTTTATCGCAGCAGCATATTTTACTTCCTTTATTTCGTAGTGACTGTGATAAATCGGGTGGTCAGGCGCAATCAGGTTAAAACTTCCCTCAGGCAGCAACTCTTTCATTAACGCTTTGACCGATTCAACAAACGCTTTCGAGCCGTAGGCAGCATCAAACCAAACCGTCCCACCACTTAATATATATTCCTTCAGAATTTTCTTTTGCGCTTCAGTGAGTGAATATATTTTTGACTGAATCGCCTGATTACCGTGAAAATAGAGGATTGGAAATGCTGCGGGGTCAGCTTTGAGATTGCTGAACGACAGTGGCTGGTCTTTGTATCGAATTTTAAGAAACTGATTTGCCCGTTTAACGAGTGATTGCACATCAGCAGGACCGAGATCCCAGTCCTCCCATTCAAAGCTCTTGCCCTCAATGGTTTTCTTCCTTTTGAGTCCCCATTGCATTTTGTAAATTAAAACAGGCGGTGCAGGTTCTCTTTTCCGCTCTGTCCGACGAAGAGGGGTCGCCGGCAAGGGCAAAGGTGGAAAAGATTCACCAGCACTACGCCTGTGTGGATTCGCTTTTCTCTGCTTGCCCCAAGGTCCGATTCCTTCAGGTAGTTTAACATCCTTGCTTTTATCATCGTCCTGGGCTTCAATCGATCTAAGAACTGTTGAGTCATTATCGTAGATCAATACCGAAAAAGCGAACAAAACGAAAAGAAATGTAATCGCACATTTCCGCATTAAAAATCTCCAAAACACCCAACAGGTATAAAACACAGCACAAGTGATAAAGTTACTTAAAATTTCAAATTATTTTATTTTCCGATAAAAATAATCCATAAATGAAAATTTATATCCTTGTTTTTTCGAGTTAAAAGTTGATCGATGTTTAGTGAATGGTTATTTTCACTTTAGTACCGATTCTAAGTTGATACATTCTGCTTGCAGATTTATTATTGACAGCAAATTCAAGATAACCCTTTGAACCGATGTAGCTAATCATTTTGTCAGATTCAATATCTTCGGCATCCGTAAAAGTTTTCATCAGTGGTGTTTTAATCCAGCTTTGAGTTGTGTTGTCGATAGTTTCAATGAAAATTTCCTGCTTATTATCTTTGTATATAAGATTCTCGTCGGAAATGTTGCTAATAGCATTACCGAAATTATCAATCCACAAAATTTCACCGACAATCTGATTATCGACCTGTTCTGACAGTAGTCCCGGACATTCCTTCATTGAATTTATACGTTTGCCGAATTTGTTAAGCTGGATTCCGCTAGCAACATACGCTGCAACAGGTGCAAAAATGTCTCTGCCATGAAAAGTCGAACTTACTGTATCCGCCCAATACCAAGGTGTGTCCAATGTGTAAATTTCTTTATCTGGGATTGAGTTCAGGAAGTTGAATACTCCGTTATCAGGTCCAATAAAGTATAATTTCGCTGCTGTTGCTGCAATCATACGTCTCTCAGTGCCAACACCCGGGTCAACCACTACTACAATTATTGTTTCATCGGGTAAATGTTTGTAGGTGGTGCTGAGTAGAAATGCTGCCTGTTTCACGTTTTGAGGTTCAATATTGTGTGTAATATCGATGATTTGTACGTTTTTGCACCGTGAAAAGATTGCTGCTTTCATCTCTGCAACATAAGTATCCTTTGTCCCAAAATCAGTTAGAAGAGCAATTAATCTCATTGTTTTCTTTACTCTAATACTTTACCGATTTATTTTCTTTTTTCGATTATCAAAGATATTATAATTTACGGATAATTCAAAGCAACATCATGCTTATTGGTAGTTTTGCATAGAAGTGGAGAAATGAATAATAAAAGATTGGCTTACACTGAAGGAATATTATCGCTGATATGCAATGTGCTTTTAGCAGCAGTTAAGTTTTGGGCTGGCATTGTAACTGGTTCAATTGCGATTATTTCAGATTCCTGGCACACTCTTACGGATTCAATTACTTCAATTGTTGTGATAATTAGTGCTAAAATATCCAGTAAACCACCGGATGATGAGCATCCTTTTGGTCATGGACGTGCGGAACATGTTGCTAGCATAGTAATTGCGGTGCTTCTTGCAGTGATTTCAATAAATTTTTTAATTGAAGCTGTAAGTAAATTGATGAATCATGAAGAAGTCATCTTCGGCACATTTGCAATTGTTGTAACGGTGGTTTCGATTGTTGTAAAGGAAGCTCTTGCGCAGTATGCATTCTGGGCTGCTAAGAAAGCAGACTCAAACGCTATCAAGGCTGATGCATGGCATCATCGAAGCGACGCAATCTCTTCACTTGTGATACTTGTTGGTATCTTGTTAGGCAGCTATTTCTGGTGGATTGACGGTGTACTTGGCATTATTGTCTCAATTATGATTTTTCACGTTGCATACAAAATTCATTCTGACACTGTAAATT
>CAYZQB010000230.1:0-4454 GCA_964480395.1 uncultured Planctomycetia bacterium | reverse complement strand
TGTAAGAAATATGCTGACCGTGCAATTGCGTCGCATGCGCCATATCGCAAGTCTTTTTACCTGTAATTTCCTTGTAAAATGCAGCTTTTTGGTGTGGATTCTCACCGTATCGAAGCTCTTGCAGTTTTTCAAATTTCGTAACAACTGTTTCAGCACTGAAAATATCTTCGTCGGATTGCTCAACGAACCAGCGCGAAATCACAGCATCATAACCGGCAGTGTGTTCAAACGCCTGTTTCGCATAACTTTTTCGCATGCTGAGGTTTGTTGCTCCAGCATACGAGAAATTCTCGATAAAATCCTGATATTGTGTTGGATTTGTGAGCACTGTTACATATTTGTGATTCTTGGCAGCAGCACGAATCAAAGTTGGTCCACCGATGTCAATCAACTCGGTCATTTCATCGTAATTCTTCTTTCCGTTGTAAAAATCTCCGACATTATTCTCAAACGGGTACAAATTCACAATAACAAGGTCAATTTCCGCTCCGTTGATGTCAGCAAGCTCTGTTAAATCCGACTCAACATCACGCCTTGCAAGAATTCCACCATGAACTCGTGGATGCAATGTTTTAACACGTCCTGACATGACTTCCGGCGACTGCGTATAATCTGAAATCTCTTTTACCACAATGTTTTGCTCAAGCAGAAATTTTGCGGTGTTGCCGGATGCAAGTATCTCAACGTTTTTGTCTGAAAGTGCCTTGCCAAGCTCCAAAAGACCTGTCTTGTCCCAAACTGAAATCAATGCTCGTTTGATTTTTATATCGTCAACTGCCATGAAACCTCCAAAATGTATGTTATTTCTGAATTTGATTGCGCAAAAAATGCAATTTCACTCGCATGTACAGCAAAGTGCATGAAAAAAAGAATAATGCAAACACAGTAAACCATGCGATCAGTTTTAGGTCGGAATATACTGGGATGCTCATCGTGCCTGATTCAGGATGCAAGCTTTTGCCGAACCAGCTAGTCGCAAAGTGAATAAACGGAATATTAAGAATGACAATAAATGTAAAAATTGTGCTGATTTTCGCTCTGTCATTTAAATTTGATAAATTTCGCAGAATCAAAAGTGCTATGAGTAGAAACAGGTAAATTGCAGCAGCAGTCAGACGTGGTTCCCAATTCCAATAAGTACCCCAGCTTATTTTCGCCCATATCATCCCGGATACAATCACAAACGAAATGTACATCAGAGAAAGTTCGATACCAGCAGAATGAAGAGATTCTGCGTATTTCCAACGTTTCAGTAGTACAAAAACCCCAGCAATCGCAGAAATAAAAATCATTACGTAAGAATTTATAGCACATGCGAGATGCAAAGGGAAAACCTTATAAATTGCATTGTTTGTAATGCTTTCGAGTGGAAATTTCACATTCGCTAAAAGTGCTAAAACTATCATGATAATCAAGTAAATGACGCTCAAAACAGTGCCAATTCGAAGAAAAACGCGCATAACTGACAACATTTCTGAAGTATTTGATTTAATCGTAAAAATTGTTAATACATCTTAATAAATTGCTTACGAAGGTAAACATGATTTATGTTTTGCATTGGCTGTTTATTTTACTTGGATTGTTCACGTTAGCACTTCTTGTGCCTGTAGTTGCTGGTTTCGAACGCTGGTTTGAATCGCGTTCTTTAAGCAACAGAAGAAGTATGTTTGTAAATATCAGACAATCAGCAGGAGAATACAAGAACATCTTTGGCAAATACGCTTTTGGTCTGCAGATTATCGACAGAATCAAAATTTACTCACTGCCAATGATTATTCTACTGATTTTTGGCATATTACCGCTTTCGCCAATGTTTGACGGTAAATTACTCGTTGCTGGGGGTTTTAACTTCAGCATTTTACTTCTCGTTTTTCTACTTTGTATGTTTTCATATATTTCCAGCGAGTATTATGAAAACAAGGATATACTCATCGTGTCTCTTATAATCTCAGTTGTATCAATACTTAGTGTAGTTTTGTCCGCTGAAACCTATAAAATATCTGACATTGTTTATCAGCAAATTGTAGATTCCGAAGGGAAAACAAAATACTCATACCTGATTTTACCTGCATGGTTTGCGTTTCGTCAGCCGTTTGCGTTTATAGTGTTTATTTTCAGCGGTTTTGTGCTGTTTAACCAACTTAAATTCAATATCAAGACAAATTATCGAGTATTAAGAATCCTAGAAATTCCATCACTGATAACTTTTGCAGCAATAACCGTCGTTATTTTCCTTGGAAGCTGGCATTTCCCAGGTTTACCAATTTTTCTTGCAGCAAATACAGGCTCATTTCTGGTAATAATCCTATGCATCATAATATTTCTAGCTAAATTCTTTATTGTTATAATATTGATATTGAAACTGAAATCAGCAGTATTGCGAAGAGATTCAAGTTGGCTACTGAAAATACTTTACCGAATCGCATTCCCGGTATCGTTCATAAATCTTGTGTATATGTTGATTATCCGCTAAAATCGTGTAAAATTAAACACTAACCTGATTTTTCAAAGGATTTCATATGCGAGGGATTGTCGCACCAAGTCTTCTATCCGCTGACTTTGCTAATCTTCGAACGGAGCTTGCACAAATCGCATTAACGCGTGCGAAATGGATTCATCTGGATGTCATGGACGGGCATTTTGTCCCAAACATCACTTTTGGTCCTGCACTTGTTAAAAGTATCCGTGCAAACACCAAGCTTTTTCTTGATGTACATCTTATGATTTCTGAACCTGCAAAGTATATTCAGGCGTTTGCTGAAGCAGGTTCGGATTTAATCACGTTTCACTCGGAAGCTTGCGAGAATACTTCGGAAATTGTTAAAATTATTGACAATATAAAGAAATTAAATAAAAAGGTCGGTTTGAGTATAAAGCCGATGACCTCGGTTGCATCAATCTCTGAAATCTTGCCAATGCTTGACCTTGTGCTTGTTATGACGGTTGAACCTGGCTTTGGAGGACAGAAATTTATGCTTGATGCTGCTGATAAAATACGAGAAATTCGCGAGATTGCTCCTGATATTGATATTCAGGTTGACGGCGGAATCAATGCTGAGACCGCAATAATCGCAGCAAAACTCGGTGCTAACGTGCTTGTAGCTGGCTCGTATGTTTTTGGGAACGAAAATTATGGAGCTGCTGTATCATCACTTGCACATGCGCTGGATGAATCGGGATTTATCGTTGAATAATTTGATATTTTGGGTTATTTGTTATTTGTGTTGTTTTTATTTGAATTGTTCATGTTAAGCTTGAATGCTGTAAATTTGAGAGGAAAACATGGCATTGTTTGGCAAGAAAAAAGAAGCTGGCGACGCACTTTGGATGAAATGTGAGAAGTGTGAATCGCAGATTTATATTAAAAAGTGGGAGAAAAATCATCGTGTTTGCCCTGAATGTGGCTGGCATTATCGAATTGATACACCCACTCGAATCAGACAGATTCTTGATGCGAATTCATTCACTGAACTTTTAACAAATTTTGAGTCCATCGATATTCTGAATTTCCGCGCGAAAAAATCATACAAAGACAAGCTGGTGAAGGCGGTCAAGGATTCTGGACGCAATGACAGCGCAACGTTTGGACTGGCGAAGATTGGCGGGATTGAATGCATCTTTGGCGTGATTGACCCGACGTTTATTATGGGCAGCATGGGAAGTGTATGCGGCGAGAAGATTGCGAGAGCTGCTGAAATTGCACTCGAGAGGAAATTACCGCTGATTATCATCTCAGGCTCTGGTGGTGGTGCCAGAATGGAAGAAGGCGTGAATTCGCTGATGCAGATGGTGAAAGTGTCCGCAGCAATCGGGAAATTGCAGGATGCAGGCGGATTGTACATCGTTGTGCAGACGAATGCGACAATGGGCGGCTCGATGGCATCGTTTGCAACACTTGGCGATATAATTCTGGCAGAGCCGATGTCGCTTCTGGGTTTCACAGGTCCACGAGTGATAAAGCTCACGATAAAAAAGGAACTTCCTCCAGGATTTCAGACTTCGGAATTCCTCGTGAAGCACGGATTTATCGACGAGATTGTACACAGGACGAAGCTGCGGGATAAACTCATTCAAATTATGCGCTTCATAACCGTGAAAACGGAGCGTGAGCTTAAGCTGGAGAAGGGTTATGAAGAACCTATCGAGTTTGAGACAAGCGAACTGATTGCGCATCGCGATTTTCTGGAGTCGCAGAACGAGGAGGATGAAATTCTGAAATCCCCTGAGCAGGTTGCTGCTGACATCCAGAACCGAAACAACGACTCGTCTTGACAGTTTGGTATGGGGTCAGTCCTATAATTTCAGTTATAATTCTGCCTTGATTTTAAAATTTGTGTAAAATTTGAGGACTGGTAGCAGTACAAAATGTTATGTTTGGGAATATAATCTATAGGATGTTGTCATTCTCGTGAAAACGGGAATCCAGCAAAATTGATGTTTTTTGCATGACGACG
>CAYZQB010000229.1:0-4484 GCA_964480395.1 uncultured Planctomycetia bacterium | reverse complement strand
GCGGAAATCGGGATATGTATTGTAATAAACCGGAGTGGCACCAGCTTGGTTCGCAAGATGCACGTACATCACAAAATACGGGTCAGGAATGAGTATTTCGTCGCCGGGTTCAAGCAAATTCTGGTAAGCGAGTAATAAACCACCTGAAACACCGCTTGTTACAAGGACTTCATCGTTGTCAGTAACAAAATTGTAACGTTCCTGCAGGTATTTACGCAGCTTTTCGCGCAAAATTGGGATTCCCTGCGTCGTTGAGTATTTGTTGTGCCCGTCCCTGATTGCCTTTATCGCAACATCCTTAATTGCATCGGGAACGTCATAATGCGCCATACCGATTGATAAATTTATCGCATTCGGCATCTGCTGAATAAGGTCGAAAAATTTCCTGATACCTGATGCTTCGAGTTTTGCCGCCCTTTTTGTAAGAAATGATGCATCATATCCCATGACGAACTCCAATTATTGAAAGAAATGTTTGTATGCACAAATTTTGTATTAAATTAGCGACAAGGCAAATACATTTTGATTTTATCGAGACAAGATTGAAAATTCGGAACTTCCTATTATTTGTCAGCAACGAAAATTTTGTCCAAATGCGATTTTTCAAAACTTTTCGTAAAAATCGAGAAAACAAAAGCAGCAACCATGCTGATTACTATACCGACAATAAATTCATGTGAGACACCAATAAAATCTTTCATACAAACCGGCATGTTCGACAGATCGCCTGCTTTCAAGGAATCGCGGAGAATACGCCAAAGCAGCGCAGATACACTACCGGAAACCATTGAAACAATAACCGCAGTTCTGGTAAACCACCTGAAATACAAACCGAAAACAAGCGGCACAAAGAATGCACCTGCAATCACCGACCATGAAAATACTGTTAAATCGAGAATCATTTTGAATTTAAACATCGCGATGAATACCGAAATTACTGTTATTCCGACGTTTAGATAGCGTCCGATTTTAATTTGCTTCTTGTCGGGTATCTCTTTTTTATACATCCGAACAACCAGGTCTTTGAGGATTGAGCCAGCAATAAGAATGAGAATTGCTGCGAATGTTGACATTCCGGCAGCAAGAACTCCCGCTAGAAATATTCCGCCTAGAACGTTTGGTAAATTATGCCTTGCGAAGTACGGAATAGCGCGGTCGTCAACCTTATTCTTTTTGAGATATTGTCCAACAACTGTTTGCCGATCAATTTTCTTGTCTTGAGCAGATGAATTCTCAACCATGGCATCAATTCTCTTGTTTTCTATCTCGGTTAGAAAAACAGTGTTGTCCTGATAAACTGCACGAGTCATTGCACCGTTGAAATATGCTAAAATTGCGAACGCACCACCGATTGTAACGACGATTGTGCCGACTTTCAGCACCTTTACGGATTTTATCGAGTAAAACCGAATTAAAAGCTGCGGCATTGCCCAGACGCCAAGTGAAACCGTAAGAGTTACGCCAATTAAGCTCCCCCAACCCCATGGTCCAGGCGCATCAACCAGATTATACTTACCGACGTCAATCTTCGAAAGTGTGTCAATTGCTTTGTCAAGACCGCCAGCATCGTGCAGCGCATAAATTGCCATTATAGATAGTGCAGCAATCATAATAATCGCTTGAATCATCGCAGTCCACACAACGGAAAGATAACCGCCGAACGTAACGTAAATTGCAATAACAGCACCGCAGATTAGCACCGAAATCCAATAATCAGATCCGATAAAACCGCTGAAAATTTCACCCATGCCCTGAGCCACCGATGAATTGTACACTACGAGAAAAATAACGATGATTATTGAGGCGTAAAGTCGAACAAAGCTTGAATTGAAACGTTTTTCAAGGAATTCCGGGATTGTCATGGTGTTGAGACGATGCGAGAAGATGCGCAGGCGTGGACCGAGAACAATCCAGGCGAGGAAACAACCGACAACAACGTTACCAACGCCAATCCAGACCGTTGAAAGCCCCTGCTGATATCCCCAGCCGCCACCGCCAACAATCAGCACTGTCGAAAAATATGCAGCCACAAAGGAAAGCGCGGTTACCCACGCACCGATGCCACCACCATGAAAATAATCCTTGCTTGTCTGTGCTCGTTTCTTGAAATACCAGCCGATAATCAGCATGAATACAATATAAATTGCGAAAATCACAATATAGACGGTTCTATCCATGATTGCCTTCCCAAACTATTCAGAGCTAAAATCATGCATAACTGCATATGTTTAGTCAAGATAATTGAAAATTATGCAAATAAACCGAGTTTTAGTTTTACGAAATTATAAATTTCTTTTGCCACGCTTATATCACAACAGCTTTCAAGCCCTTCGAACCCAGGTGAACTGTTTGCTTCGCATACTTTGAAATGATCACCATCAAAGAGAAAATCAATACCTGCGATATCAAGACCCAATATTTTTGCTGTCTCAAGAGCTAACCATTCTATTTCAGGTGTGATGTTATATGATTTAACTTCTCCACCCTGAGAGTAATTAGCTTTGAAATTATTATCCTTGGCGATTCGTTGCATACATCCTATAACTCGACCACCAACCGTTACAACTCTAAGGTCTCTACCTCTGCTGTCTTGTATAAATTCTTGAATAATAATATTGGCTTCACTCTTTGTTGCATTTATCAAATTCATTAAATCTTCAAAATTAGATTTACTTTCTGATAAAAAAACACCGAAACCCTGAGAACCTGACAAAGTCTTGATAATAACTGGAAATCCGAATTGTTGTTCAATTAAATTTGCATCAATGGGAAATTTTGCAAGCATTGTTTTTGGTACTGGTAAATTACTCGCAGCAAGAATCTGATGTGTAAATAATTTGTCCTTTACGATGTCTATGCTTTGTGAGTTGTTGTATGTCAAAACATTTAATCGTTCAAGCTGACGTAAGACTGCAAGGGCAAAATATGTCGTACCAGAACCCATTCTAGGCAATATAAAATCTGGTAATGCTACAGACTGACCATTAAGAACAATACTTTTTCGGTCATCTCGAGTTACGATAAGATCGAATTCGCCAGGTGTTACTACATCAATTGCAATGCCAAGTTCTTCGCCAACAGCTTGAAATCTTTTAATTTCATAGAACTCATCGGTAATTTGGTCTTTATGTCTTTTATATAAAATCCAGCCTTTCATACAACCTCGATAAGAGTTATGAGATAGCTTAAGAATTCTCCTTTTCAAGAATTGATAAGCAATGATTTTCACGAGCGTTTTGGTGTTTTTTACAAATATAATCATTGCTGGTTCAATTTATTCTATTATCATCGAAAATCTTAATCAGAAAACGAAATTGGAAACATAAACACAAAGAGGAAAAAATGCCACAAATTACACCAAATGATTTCAAACGTGGAATGACAATTATTTACGAAGACCAGCTTTGGGAAATTGTCAGCTATGTGTTCAACAAGCATGCCCAGCGTGAAGGTATGATGATTACAAAGATGCGTAATCTCGAATCGGGTAAAAATCTAGAAGTTCGTTTCAGCTCGTCAAATAGAATTGAGCAGGCATTCATTGAGAAAAAACCTATGCAGTATCTTTACAGAGACGGTAAAAATTACGTTTTCATGGATCCTGAGACTTATGAACAACCTACGATGACTGAAGAACAGGTCGGGCACATTTCGGATTTGATGAAAGAAGGCATGGATGTATATTTCACTATGTATGAAAATAAAGTTCTCGGTGCAACATTGCGCGATTTTATTGAGCTTGAAGTTATTGAAGCACCGCCTTATATCAAGGGTGATACAGCATCGTCTGAATACACAAGGGTTGAGCTTGAAACAGGCGCGACAATCATGGTACCGCCTTTTGTTCAAGAAGGTGATTTTATTCAGATTGACACAAGAACTCGCGAATATATCAAAAGAGTTTCGCAGAAAAAATCCGATTAACTAATAAATGAGAAGAATTTAACCACGAAAAACACGAACTTTCACGAAAAAGAAAAGCAAACAAAAGAAATTGAAAATTCATAATTCTTAAAATCTTAGTGTTCTTAGTGGCAAAAATCTTAATTCTAAAAAAATTTATCTTTTGCTGAGGTCGAAATGAAAGCTGTAATCCTCGCTGCCGGCAAGGGTACTCGCATGAACTCCGAAAAACCCAAGGTTTTGCAGAAAATTGCCGGTGTATCGTTGCTCGAATACGTTATTACAACAGCGAAAAACCTGACACCGGATGTTTATGTTGTAATTGGTTACAAAGCTAATCAAGTGACAAAAATCCTACCTGCTGAGAAAGTTCATGTAAAGTATTGCTTGCAAGAACCTCAGCTTGGAACAGGTCATGCGATGATGGCTGTTGAAAATGCGGCGGGTAGTGAGTTTGCAGATTCTGACGACGTAATGATACTGCTTGGCGATGTTCCATTGATTCAGGCGGATAAGCTACAGCGTTTTCATGAGATATTCCAGAAACACAAAGCAAAAGCGGCGATGTTAACCGTGGATTT
>CAYZQB010000228.1:0-4490 GCA_964480395.1 uncultured Planctomycetia bacterium | reverse complement strand
AGGGTGCAGGAGAAACATATCTCGTTGGACCGCGCGTTGCTGCTGCTTCCGCTCTCACCGGCGTCATCACCCTCCCATAATTGGTGGGACAGGCATCCATGCCTGTCATTGATAATGATGTTGCTAGACACAGGCAGGGATGCCTGTGCCACCATTTACTTTTTCACTATCCACTGCATCATTGCGAGGAGGGAGCAAAGCGACTGACGTGGCAATCTCTGTGAATCTGATGATTTTCAAACAAGACCTGTTGTGCAATTGCAAGTCGCCAAAGTCTCTGAGATTCTTTCGCTTCGCTCAAAATGACATCGGGGTGGAATGCAAATCATCAATGACTCTGGCTGTCATTCCCATTGTTCCCAAATTCCGTTTGAGTGCGAAACAGAGTTTCGCCTATAAGTTTTTTCCCAAAGTGTACTTTGGGAACAAGGTTAACATCCTTTGCTGTTCAACTTCAAAAATCTCAGGGTTCTCTGTGTCTCCGTGGCAAAAAAAAGAAATGGTGATTTTCGGCTTGTATTGAAATTCAAAAGTGATAGTATTCCCTATATTATTAAGTGAATGTATTAACTTATTGGCACATTTGCTGTCAATTTTTTCATTTTACACCTTGAATTATTCCTTTTAGGAGGTTTGTTTTGAGTAATTACGAAGAGATTTTCAGCTTGTCTATTCAAAAACCCCAGGAATTTTGGGCGAAACAGGCAGAAAGAGTTCATTGGTTCAAGAAATGGGATACCGTGCTTGACGACAGCAATCCACCATTTTCCAGATGGTTTAAGGGTGGAAAAACCAACATCTGTTACAATGCTGTTGACAGACATGCACTCGGGAAAAAACGCGGTCAGGCAGCAATAATCTGGGAAAGCCCGGAAACAGGAACTTCACGAGTCATAACATATTTTGAGCTTTATCGTGAAGTAAACAAGGTTGCCTCAATGCTCAAAAACCTTGGTGTCGGCAAAGGCGACCGAGTACTGATATATTTGCCGATGGTGCCCGAAGCAGCATTCGCAATGTTAGCGTGCGTAAGGATTGGCGCAGTTCACAGCGTGGTTTTTGCTGGCTTTTCTGTCGAGTCACTTGCTGACAGAATTGACGATGCGACTCCCAAAGCAGTGCTAACCGCAGATGCTTCGACACGGAAAGGTACTAAAATCGTGGATTTGTACAGCCTGGTTGCTGCTGGTCTTGATCATGCCAAGCACAAACCGGAAAATGTTGTTGTTCTCAACCGCGGAATCAAGGAATTCTCACCACGTGAAGGCAGAGACCTTGACTGGCAAGAATCTATTGAAAATCTTGGTAATGACATGATTCCTTGCGAAGAGCTTGACAGTGATGACCCGTCTTACATTCTTTACACGTCGGGCACAACAGCAAAACCAAAAGGTGTTGTGCGCGATACAGCTGGATATCTCGTTGCGCTTGCGACAACAATGGATTTGCTCTATGATACACATGATGGCGATGTTTACTGGTCAACTTCGGACATCGGCTGGGTTGTTGGACATTCTTACATCGTTTACGGTCCCCTAATTGCAGGCGTTCCAACGGTTATGTTTGAAGGCACACCCGATTATCCTGACCCAAGCATCTGGTTCAAAACCATTGAAAAATATGGAATAACCGTGGTTTTCAGCGCGCCAACCGGTTTTCGCATGCTGCGCAAATTCGATGAAAAGTACATTACCGATTGCGATTTAAGCAGCTTGCGTTATCTGTTTCTTGCAGGTGAACCGCTAGATGAGCCAACATATACCTGGGCTGTCAAAGTCCTTGGCACACACATTATCGACCATTATTGGCAGACAGAATCGGGCTGGGCGATGATTTCAAACTTCCCCGGCGTCGAATTTCTGCCGATTAAACCCGGCTCACCGACAAAAGCGTCAATTGGCTGGGATTTGAAAGTTGTTGACGGTTTTGGTAAAGAAGTTGAACGTGGCACGAAGGGTGTTCTGGTTTCGCAGACTCCACTACCTCCCGGCGCATTGCTTACGCTTTATGGTGATGATGAACGATTCGTCGAAGCATATTACGGAAAATATGGTAGTGAAATGTATTATTCTGGTGATTATGCGATTCAGGACAAAGACGGCTATTTCTGGATGCTTGGTCGCGCAGACGAAGTTATAAACGTTGCTGGTCACCGGCTTGGAACCCGCGAACTCGAAGAAATCGTCAGCTCGCACCCTAAAGTTGCGGAATGCTCGACAATCGGCTTTAAACACGATATCAAGGGTGAAGCAATTGCAGTTTTTGCAGTGTTGAAACAGGGCTTTGAGGGTAATGATGAATTGCGTAAGGAAATCGTCAAAATGGTTCGCGACAAAATCGGTCCCATTGCAACACCTGAAAAGCTTGAGTTTGTGAAAGCACTACCGAAAACACGTTCAGGCAAGGTTATGCGCCGCGTGCTTAAGGCATTATGCGAAGAACGTGACCTTGGCGACATGAGTACAATTGAGGATGGCGCGAGTGTTGATGACATTAAAAAAGCTCTCGACATCATGAAGGCTCCTTGAGCCATATTGTTTTTAGCAATGAAAATTTTCAAAATCATACAAAAAACCTCAGTCATCTCGATTGGGGTTTTTTATTGCACCAATAGATATTTAGTACTTCAATAATATCATCCTTCAAAATGTGAATTTTGTATTCAGTGCGAAATTGAAGCAGATTGAATTAGGTTTTATATACAAGTAAAAAATCTATGTAATATATTAAATTATATACGGTATAATAATTATAAAGTATATTGAATCTCAGTGAACAAAGTTGTGTTTAAACATCTGAAAACTGTAGATACATAATCAAGGACACATCATGTACATAGGAAGACTTACTCTACTTCTTTTATTATTCGGCTTATTACCAATGCATATCAGTTGTGATACTGTCATCAATCCATCGTTGAAACTGATTAATTTCGACAGGAATACAATCAATTTCTATGGTGTTAAAATCGGTGAAGAACGAATAGAGACATTCAAAATTAAGAACATCGGTACTAGAGATATTAATATCAACAAGATTGAGCTTACTTCCTTTAGTGCTGGGACAACTGCAGGAGAATTGCATATAGTTGATTATACTGAAGGTGAAGATATAATAATTGCAGGTAGTAAAGAGCAATCAGTAAGAATAAAGATAAAGTGCTTAAGTGGCGGAACAAAGAGTGCGAAACTCAAAGTATATCATAATGCTTCGAATACATATAGTCCGTTTATTATCAACGTTTCAGCAATTTGTAATGAAGCTGAGATTGAAATTATGCCAACAAGCTGCGATTTCGGCTCCCTTCTCATATACAATCGTACATTCAAATATTTCTCAATCAAAAACACTGGACAATCAGATTTTGTTGTTTTAGCCATGAGTATAATCGGCAATACTTCGAGTTTCAAAATCATCACATTGATTACACTGCCTGTGCAGATTAAACCAGATGAGACGATAATGATTGCAATTGAGTTCTACTCATTAGGTGCAGAAGGTACAAAAGAAGCGTTTTTTGAGGTTATTCATAATGCTTCAAACAAAGCGTCACCTTACAGAATTAACCTTACAGGCAGAACTGTGCTTGAGCAACCATTAATCGAGATAACGCCAAACCTTTACGATTTCGGATATGTGTCTGTTAACGACAATGGGACAATTGACCAGGAACAAGTTAATTCCTCTGCGGATGTCCAGTCTTGGTGGTCAGTTTGGCAGTCTTTCAAGCCCTTAAAATCCGGTGAAATTAGAAAAATTGATGTGTATCTTTCAAATCCGTTGAATCAATCTCGAACTTTCGAATTAAGAAGCGATGTTGGATCATCAGGGCAATTAATGGTCAAAAAGGAAGTTACAATCTTGACGAATTATTCTTGGGTTAGTATTTCAATACCGCAAAGTATCTTTTTAACCGCAGAATCAAGTTACACATGGATTATTTATGGACTCGGGTTAACCAGCGCAAGAACTCACCTTGTTAATCCGTATTCCCGAGGGCGTTCATATCACGATAGTGAAGCTGATTTAATGTTTAGGACATATATGCTTGAAAACTCAACACAGGTCTTCACTATCCGAAATATTGGCAATAAAGACTTAGTTATCAATAAATTCGAGATAACAGGAACCGACAACCAGAGTTTTGTATTTATTGGTGGACAAAACGCACCATATATCGTGAAACCCAGCTTAACCCACACGGTCGAGGTGAGATTTTTACCTACTGCTCCTGTTGGGAAAAAAAGTGCAAATCTTAAAATCGAACATAATGCCTCAGGAAGTCCACACTACATATATATCACTGGCAATGCATACTGACAGAATATCGGTTAATATCCCTGTTTTACATTGATCTAAGAAACCAAGTGCTTAGGGATAAAAGTTATGTTCCTGTCATTCTGAGCGAAGCGAAGAATACCAGTCTTCGAAGTCATTTAATTATCCACGTATTTTAGTGCAAGCAGCTTCTGGATTCCCGTTTTCACGGG
>CAYZQB010000227.1:0-4539 GCA_964480395.1 uncultured Planctomycetia bacterium | reverse complement strand
ACTCCGCTCAACCACCAGTGGAACAGGCATTACATCAAACACACAGACGGTGGGATAGGCATCCTTGCCTGTCATTCTGAAGGAGTGTAACGACTGAAGAATCCAGGATAATCCACATTGAAATATAGATTGCGACTGACTTTTTCTCAAATAAAGACAAGGATTCAGATTCAGAATCTCCCAGATACAATACGTCGCAACAAATTCCATGATTCCAGCTCCGCTAGCCTGGATTCTTCTCTTCGCTCCCTTTGGTCGCTTCGCTCAGAATGACCAGAAGATTTTTGCAACAGAGACACTGAGAACACAGAGTTTATGAATAAAGGTTTTTGCTTGGTAGAAAATGTGGGACAGTCATCCTTGCCTATCAATGATGACAATGTTGCCTGAGGTTCTCGAAGGCAACATACCGTTTCATTCACCAAATATGGTGGTTTCGAGAACCTCAACCACCAGTACAACAGAAAAATATTGTCATTCCCAACCTGATTGAGAATCTATAATTTTTTTTGCACGGGACACAAAAAAAACGTGGGTTTACCCACCCTATTTTGTGATTGTGAGTTCTTGCCTTGAACCTTTGCGGATGTATTTGATAACGAGTTTTTCGCCCGGTTTTAACTCGGTAAGCGCGTTTTTGAGCGTATTGATTTCGGTGATGGATTTCCCGTTTACTTCAAGCAGAATATCGAATTTCTCGAAGCCAGATTTTTTGAACATACCCTTGGTTTCGTCAAGCTCACCGACTAATTCTCTAATCAGAAGTCCTTCACCGTCTTTAATCTGAAGCTGGGCACGTAAAACAGCAGAAAGCCCATCCAAAACTGCATCCTCAACACTGCCAAGACCTTTGGGTTTTGCCGATTCGCTGGATTTCGGCTTATATTCATCATCAATAAACGGGAAAAGGTCTGCAAATTCCTTCCAATCCTTTTTAAATTCTGCAATATTATCGTACTTTCTAGTAATCGTTTCGCCGTCCTTAGACTTAAACTCCGCAGTTACTTTGCCGTTTTCGATGGTTAAATTGTAGGTATTGCCTTCTAAATCTTTTCTTGAAGAATGATAAAACTGAGATTGCCCACTTTTACCTTCTTTCGGGTCAAGTTCCTTACCGAATTCCTTGCCGAAGCGTTTTTCCAACTCCTTTTTCATGCGCTCCATCTCTTTTTCAAGGTCTTCAGGTAATCCTTCCGGTCTTTCGGGTAATCCATCATCATCGTCATCATCGTCAGGTTTTAATCCTTTCATCTTGTCTTCAAACATTTTCTTCATGCGTTCGATTTCCTTTGCCAGGTCTTCCGGAATTTCATTGGGTTGGCTGTCTTCTTCATCATCGTCATCTTCAAATCCCTTTGGTGGTTGAGCAGGAATAAGTTTTATAAACTTGAATTTCGGAAAAATTTCAGGCCATTTTTCCTCAAATTCTTTCATGGATTCAAACTCGCGGGTTTCTTCTTCACCACCATTTGGTTTTGCTGTTATCTTTACTTTTCCGTCTTTAAATTTTTGCAGAGTGTACGTTCCCGTGCCATCAGTAACCAAATAATTATTAACAACACCATCACCAAGCTTATACTTCAATGTTATACCCGGTCTTATCGGTTGTTTGAATTTCTCTTCTTTTTCCTTTTTCAGCTGCTTATATTTCTCAATTACCGAACTCAATTTTGATTTAATCTCAGGATCCGTTGCATTCTTGATTGCTTCTTCGATAATCGGAATTGCCTTCTCGCCAAGCTTGAAAAGTTCTGCAGTTGCTGCTTCTCTTTCTTTGAAATTGTCGCTTTCAAGCATCTTTATTAACTCCGCAACCTTCGCTTTCAATTCTTCTTCAGTCAACTCCTTTGGTTCTTCCTTTTTATCCTTCTCAACTTCGTTATCTTTATTCTCAGTTGTATCTTTCTTTTCGGGTGCTTCTTTTTTCTCGGTATCCTGTGCCTGAATGTATAAAACTCCAAGCACAAAAACGATTATCAAAATCGGTAAAAAAAACATGACAATAATTCTGCTTTGCATTTCATCCTCCTGATTTCACACTTGGCAGTGTTTGAAAACTCGAAAATATGTCATTCCTGCGAAAGCAGGAATCCAGTAACACTGGTTGTCCTTGTATTCGCTGGATTCCCAATCAAGTTGGGAATGACAGTAAAGATTATTTTTCAAACATAACCTATTATACACTTAAACTTAAACGAATTGAATTTATAACTGTTTGTGATATGTTTATGATTTAATACATCATTTATACGTTTGAAATCTTGGAATGTTAGCGTTTTCATGAAACTACAATCCGGCACAATTATTATAATCTTCATGGTTTTTATGTTCACAATGATGGTCTTCCTGAATTCGAAGACTCGAAACATGATTGAACAGGAAAGCAGCTTCGATTCCGTCCGCAGCGGTGGAATTTACATTGCTCACAGCACATTACAGAAGGATTTTGAAACAAAATACACAGTTTTAGAAAAAGATGACGATGGAATTCACATTTTCGCAGATTCTGACGGGACTCTGGTCTCCATCGACGGCAACACTAAAAGCCTTCTGGTGCAAACAACATCAGCAATCTACATATATGATAAAAACGCTGATGCAAACACCGAACATAAACCACGAGAAATTCCGCTGACAAACCTGCAATCTCTGCTACCATTCAATCTTCGTTCGGAATTTTCTTTGCCAACAGTTGAGCTTGTTAGATTCGACAATGCTAATCCCGATGAATTGTTGATAATCCTCTCACAGATTAATGTAGGCAATGCCAAATTCTGTTTCATCAAGCGTAAAATGGATGGAACGTATACATTGTCTGAAATACCTACACTCACCTATGAATTCAGCTCGGATAGAATTCTGAAAACTGAGATGGTGAGTATCAAAACAGGTGAATACTTGCTTTTCTCTACGATTTCAACATTGAATGGCGTAAAGTTCATCGCGAATTACACAGATGGCAAACGCTGGCAAAAGATTGATACCGATGATTTCAAAAACGTAAGCTATTTTGATGTTGATAAATCCAACCAAAACCGCGTTGATGTCATGCTGAAATCGCATAAAAACTACACCCTTTGCTCTTTCGCATTAAAAACCGATGTTTCAGATGTTTTAGTTAAGGTTACTAATCCTGATGATTTCACCGAAAAATATACAACAAAATACAGACAAGCAAACTTGCAGACCGAAATGAAATCCGCATATTCCATCACCAGCGACGAAAAAAACCAGTACATTTTTTCATATGAAAACGGCAAAATTCAACAGGCAAGACTTATTAATTGGGATACTGGTTCATTCTCGCAAGCAAAACTGCTCAATGTAAAAATCGGTAAGAGAATATTACCTGATCTCAGCGAATTCTGGTTTATAATTCTCGGTGTGCTTGCAGGAGTTGTTTTTATCGTCGTTTATGCAATTCTGCGTAGAAAACATGGTTTCAGGAGTGTTTTCGACCCGGTTGGATTCCTTGAAGACACGAAAGTTCAACAAGCCACCGCAAAGGAAGAAGTCAAAAATAAAATTAATGGCAATGACAATAGATTGCAATTACTCGGTAGAACTGATGTTGAACGTCCGAAAAAATCTGAAATTCCTGATCTTGGCGACCCGTTCTCGATTTATGAGCATTTCGGGTACTTGCCTGCGGGTCTGCTAGTACGGACTCTGGCAGCGGGGATTGACTTCATCCTTTTATCGCCAATGTTTTACTGGATCGGCAGCATTTTTGAAGTTCAAATAGACAACCTATATAACAAACCCGATTGGTTTTTCGCCCATTTGCTGATTCTTTTCGTTCATTTTGTGTATTTTACGGTGTTTGAATACTATTTCGGCAAATCCTTGGGTAAAATGTTTGCTGGGATTAGAACCGTTACAATCGACAATAAAACCATGCGGTTTTGGCAAGTGGCTGTGCGCAATCTGTTTCGAATACCCGATTATTACATGTTTTTCGTTATGGTTTTCAATATGCGCGCTCAGCGTCTTGGTGATTTAATCTGTAAAACCGTCGTTATTTTTGACACAAAAAATAAGCAATAACTATCTTTTGAACTCATGTTGTATCAAGCAAGTTTCGAAGGGTTGTCATTCCCGTGAAAACTGGAATCCAGACTAGGTTGTGTTTGAAAAATACTTTCGGAGGAAAAGAACAGAAATTGCGAGTTTAATCATTTCAATAAAACTTTGAGATAACTTTTCGTAACGCGTTGCGATCCGCCTAAATTGTTTGATCCAGCCGATGCTTCTTTCTACCACATTTCTTTGCTTGTATAAAATTTTGTTATAACTGACAACCACAATCTCTTTGGATAAAGGAGGAATGACCGTTTCAATTCTCCTGTTTTTGCACCACTATCAACATTAATCATAGACTAACATAAATAGGTATTCTCGGTTTTAATTAATAACATTCTCTACAAAGCCGTAAAATAGACATGTTCAGCATGAGAGGTTAGTTGAAAAAGCAGCAAGGCTGCCTGCTTTGGACGTCCTATTTTGTTCTTAATTTTCACTTTTTCCATCAACTTTTCG
>CAYZQB010000226.1:0-4585 GCA_964480395.1 uncultured Planctomycetia bacterium | reverse complement strand
GGACTATCCTGGATTCTTCACATCGGTCGTTACACTCCCTCGTTCTGAATGACAATGGGTAGTTTTGCGAATCAGCAGTAACACCTGAGATTGCCACGTCAGTCGCTTTGCTCCTTCCTCGCAATGATGCCGTGGATGGTAAGTAACTGGTGGCACAAGCATCCCTGCCTTTGTCTAGCAACATTGCCATCAATGACAGGCAAGGATGCCTGTTCCACTGGTGGTTGAGTAATATATGAGGTGGTTGAGCGGAGTCGAAACCAACAATGTTATGTGTTGCATTTGAAATCGTTGCCTTCGAGAACCTCAGGCAACTGTAGTGTCTCAGTGTCTCAGTGGCTAAAATCTTCTGGATAATTAAAGGACTTCGTCCGCACAATCCAGTTGGGAATGATAAGAGAAATGAAAGTATAAAGCACAAAAGAAGGATGCCCGAAGACAGCCCCCTTTTTGTGTGGTTGCAAACCAATTCTCATATATTCAGTCATTTAGCCCGAACCTGCGTTTATTTCAGGAAAAAGGCAGAATTCGGCTTGGCACCGAGCTGCTGCATAAATGCCATTGGCGACCCGCCCATCTGCATGACCAGGAACGTAAAACCCTCGAACATTGCAATCTGGCGAGATATCCAGGCGGTTGCATCAGTGAGAATCCGGGAGCCAATCCAGCTTGAACAGGCACATCCGCCGCAGCCAAGCGAAAGTGCAGTATTCGGGTAGCCGTCGGACATAAACAGAATCGTGTCAACCTGCCCGTAGTTGTTGAATGCAGCTCGCAGAGCATCATAGCTGTTGGTGCAGCCGGTTGTTCCCTGCGAGTAAATCCACCCGATTGCAATGGCTTTTGCCCCTGGACTTGCAGCACGCAATTCGCCGAAACACGTATAAACCTGCGTGGCATAAGTTACTAGGTCAAAGCTGTGTTCTTCAGTCATTGCACCAACAAGATGTGCGGTTTCAGACTGAACAACTTGCCAGCGTGTCGGCGATGAAATGACGTTTCCATTCATGTCATAAATCGGTATCCCAGCATTGTATTGAGAGCTCATTGACCCTGATCTATCAAGTGCTAAGACAATTGTGTGCCCCGGGATTTCCTCATCGAGAAATATTGGGGGGTCTTCCGGCTCTTCGTCTTCTGGCTCCTCTGGTATCTCTTCATCCCTTGCACCATTGCCGCTTTCTTTCAAATCAGCATTCTTCGTAGAAACCGGTCGGTCAAGGTCTCCGCCGAACGATACTTTCCCACCTGCAATTGCAGGGAGCGAAAAAATGGACAAAATCGCAAAAAGCATGAGTGCATTTTTCAATATAAGTTTAGTCATACCAACCTCCTATAACGTTTGATGATTAGATATTTATAATATGCAAAATCTGTGCCAAAATATTTATTTTGCTGATGTTTTTCTCTACAAGCACCAAAATACAAGCGATTACTCGGTGTTATGTTTCGTAAAAGTTGTATTTTTATAGATTGTAGTGGTGTTACAGTTTGGGAAAAAGTGTTAATCAGAGTTAACAGATTCAGCATCGACATCATCGACGTAAATGAAGCGTGTTTTCGATTTATCGCGGAATTTTACGGGTTTCAGGATGTAAATCAGTGATGGCAGGATGGAAAGAGCAGCGAAAAGTGCGCATGCCATCGCAATTGCTGTAAAAAGTCCGAAAAATCGAGTTGGTACAAAATTCGAGAAAATCAGCACGAAAAACCCGCCTATAACCGCTGCCGACGTAAACGAAATCGACTGCCCGATAGTCTGATGCGCCCGATAAATCGCCCGTATATAATCACCCTGCGCATGCTTAAATTCGTGTTTAAACCTGAAAATATAATGAATCGTGCTGTCAACCGCAATCCCCATCGTAACACTTGCTATCATGACTGTCAGAATATCAAGCGGTTTGCCGGTAAAGCCCATAATTCCGAGCACTAAAAGAATCGGCATAACATTCGGCAGCATCCCGACAAGAGCGAGTCGAACCGACTGAAACAGTATCAAAAACATTACGAATACTGCCACGAACACGAGTGTGAACGATTTAAGCTGAGATTCCGCGAGTGAATTCAGCAGATTCGAGTAAAGCAGGAAAATCCCCGTCATTCTTGGTTTAACGTCCTTAAAATCAGGTTTTTTTAGGAAAACGGTGATTTTTTCAAGAAGTTCCTTCCTATTCAGCGTTGGCATCGTTTCACGCACTCGAGCCAGCACACGCGCCTTGCTGAAATCCTCGCTTACATAAGAATTCAACAGTTTGGCATCAAAAAAATCGATAAATTTCGAGAAAAACACATCATCGGGATTTTCCGACTCAAATTCAATATCCACGCTTTTCTTCAGTGCGTTCAAAATGTCAGGATTCGCAAGCAGAGCAAACGAATTCTGTCTGATATCCGCAATAGTATCATAAAGATTCGTAATCGAATCGACCTTGCCGATTTCCTTGATTCCATCAAGATATTGCATTGTTTCGCGCAAAGGGGCAAAATTATCCGGATTTTTGAAATATCCAGGTTCTGCATCGAAAATAATCTCCAAAGGTGAACTACCCGCGACCTTGTTATCAATAAAATACAATCCATTATAAACGTCAGTATCCTTAGCAAAATATTCCCCGAACTTCGTTTCAATGCTCAACTTAGTTATATAATACGCTGAGAATCCGATAATGGCGACAGACAACCCAATCAGCCAGTACCGAGATTTTATCGTAATACGTGCAACATCAAGCAGAAGTTTCTTCCTGTATTCTTCATATCGTTTTGGTGGTCGCGAAGGTCCCAAAAGCATCACCCCGACCGGAAAAGCAACAAAAGACACAATCAACGCGAGAAACACACCAAGGCACATGTAAATGCCGAAAGTAATAATCGGCTCAATATTTGTAATAAGGAACGAGGCAAAACCTGCAGCAGTTGTCATAGCGGTGTAAAAACAAGGAATAGCCATGATTCGCAGCGTATTTTTCAGATGCTCTTTTTTTGACATTTCAGGATTAGTGCTTTGAAGCTCGCGATACTTAATAATCAGGTGAATTGAATGTGCCATAGCGATAACGAACACGATTGTGATGGCATTGGCGGTGATGATATTTCCGCGGTCATTATTAAACGCCATCGCGCCTATAACCCAGATAGCGACAATGATGCAGGTTACCATTGGAATGAGCATCCAGCGAAACCGGAAAAAAACAGCAAACAGAATAATCGACAGAAGCACGACGATGCCTATGCCAAAGAACATTATGTCATGTTCGAGATTGCTGACCATTTTTTTAACGATAACCGGTACACCACCGAGATAGAAGGTTTTCCCCGATTTTACCGAGAATTTTTCAAGAACTTCATAGATTATGTCAAGTCGAATGCTTCTTCGCTTTGAGAAAATATCGTGAAATTTGAGAAATTCAACAGATGCAGAATCGAATTCATCCTTTATTTTATCAACGTTAGAAGAATTTTCCAGCTTTGCTTTTTCCCACGATTCCTTAAGCTCAGCCTTGCGTTTTTCAGCTTTCACAAGGTTCGGGTCAAGTGGTACCTGTACAACAATGGAAGTTGCCGTTAAATCCTTTGAAATCAGGTTGTTGGAATATATCGGATGATTGATAAGCTCCATCCGACCTAATCTATAATATTCCTCAATACGCTGATTTTTAAATGTTGTGAAATTTTCAGAATCCTCACCAATTCCTTCGGATTCTAAATCGTGAATCGCTCTTTGCATAACATTTTCAAGTGTTGCAGGATTTTCGAGGAGAATTTTCAGATTATCGATTTCTTCTTCAAAAACTTTGCCCATAACTTTTTCGAGCGCATGTATCAATGATTTTGGGATTTTCACTGCGTTTTCACTATCAATTCCGTCTTTTTGCTGCTTCCGGTATTTTTCCTCAATCATATTGAGCATTTTATTCTTGAATTGCAGTGCAGGCGAGTTGAATAATGGTACTGTTGCAAGTGATTCAATGGATTGAATGTCCTTCACATCGCTCCTTATCGCATGACACAAATCGCTGACAATACTGATATTTTCACGACTCAGAACGTTTTCATCCTCAAACGATATAATAATGTAATCATCGGAAGTAAAATTTGCACGTGTTTCGTTGTAGAAGTTGAAGTTAGCGTCGTTTTTAATTATTAAGCTGTCGGTGGTTGAATCAAGCGAAAAAGAGGGTAAATGATATGCGAAAAATATTGTACCGACAATCAGCGGAAGCAGGAAAAGCCATGGCTGGTTGACAGGAAGGTATGCTGCGTAACTCAGTATTTGCTTCAATATTCGTGTCATTTTTAACCTTCATCAATGAGAATGAATAATTATATCATATTTCTATGACAAGGTAAGGTTTTCATTCTTTCTTTTGCCATAGAGACAGTGTGAACACAGTGTTTGGAAACAAGTGGAAATGCTGTTGCTGTCATTCTGAGGGAATGAAATGACCGAAGCGGACGAAGTCCTTTAATTATACAGATTAGAGCATATTTTCCTCGTTCCCAAAGTCCTCTTTGGGAATGTACTTATTTGCGAAACTCTGTTTCGCACAAAACGGAGTTTTTATGGTAAGTGTGTTCCCAAACA
>CAYZQB010000225.1:0-4608 GCA_964480395.1 uncultured Planctomycetia bacterium | reverse complement strand
CGCTCGATTCCACAGACTTTCAAACCCATTTCCGAACCCATAACAGAAACCGCCATGCCTGCAGGTCCCAAGCCAATCACAATAACATCATATTGATATTTCATGTGTTCTCCAGTTTATGTAATAATTCTACAATGAAACGTAATATTTCGAGAATTAATTCCCATTTACACAGAAAAACCCACGCTTTCGCAACGAGGGGTTTATTAAACATCATTATGAAAATTTTATCGGATTAACATGCCAGCAATGCAGGCGGTCATAAACGCAGCCAAAGTTCCACCAATCATCGCGCGCAAACCGAGTTTCGCAAGGTCTTTCCGACGTTCAGGCACAAGTGCGCCGATACCACCAATCTGAATGGCAATTGATGAAAAGTTCGCGAATCCGCAGAGTGCATAAGTTGCAATTGTGAATGAGCGTTCGGAAATATGTGGCTGAACATTATCGCTGACAAGTGTTGTATATGCTACGAATTCATTAAGAATGGTCTTTTCGCCGATTGTCTGCCCAACCAGAATCATATCATGTCCTTCGACACCCATAATCCACGCCAAAGGTGAGAAAATCCAACCCATGATTTTTTGAAGGGTGATTTCCCAACCGAACAAACTGCCGATTCCTCCCAGAATCCAGTTACCGAGGTAAATCAGCGCGATGAAGGCAATGAGCATTGCTGCGACGTTTGCTGCCAATTTCAAACCGCTTGAAGCTCCGCTACAGGCTGCATCCAGCACATTCTCTCCTGGTTTTTCGACTTCAACCTTCACAATTCCCTTAGTCAGCGATGATTCACGTTCGGGAATCATGATTTTCGCAATAACCAGAGTTGCAGGTGCGGACATAATTGATGCTGAGAGCAAATGCCCCGCATCTGCACCCATTGCCGCGTATGCTGCCATGACACCACCAGCAACGGTTGCCATCCCGCCGACCATCATCGCCATGAGTTCCGAACGTGTCATAGTCTTGATATAAGGCAGAATAACAAGCGGTGCTTCGGTTTGCCCGACAAAAACGTTGGCAGCGGATGCCAGCGATTCCGAACCCGACACATCCATGACTTTTACCATGACCCATGCCATGCCCTTAACAACGGATTGAATAATCCCCAGATAAAACAGCACTGACATCATAGATGACACAAAAATGATTGTCGGTAGAACGGAAAACGCAAAATAATGCTCTTGGAAACCGTCGCCGAATACGAATTTTGCGCCTTCATCTGAAAAACCTACA
The DNA here is from genome assembly GCA_964480395.1 of uncultured Planctomycetia bacterium. Classification (GTDB taxonomy): domain Bacteria; phylum Planctomycetota; class UBA8742; order SKZP01; family CAYZQB01; genus CAYZQB01. Next base: position 3,369 of record CAYZQB010000225.1, on the reverse strand, counting down.
ATTTTAGCCACGATATAACGCGCACCCTCGAAGAACCATTCACCAGGTGCTGTCCAAAGAACCAAAATTCCGAAAACAATCTGAAGTGCGACACCCGTGATTATCAATCGCCAGTTCATTTTTAATTTTGCACTAGACATTGTCCAAGCGATGAAAAGCATGATGATTAAACCGAGAAAGCTTACTGCCCGACGATAAAACGGAGTTGGTTCTGGTTCGCTAATCTTGTTTTTGTAGTAATTAAAAAGTGCATCAATGTTTTTAATCGTTGTAGTTGAACCAAAAAAGAAGTCATCTAATGTAATGTTTCCAGGTGTGGAAGTTTCGCTGTTTCCTGCAATTTTATCCGTTTTGACATAAGCATTTTCATCTTGAAATTTAGAGAAATCCAGCTCAGGAATTTGGTCATAATTAATCTGCGTCAGGTAAGCATTTACGAGGATTTTGAAATTTTTGTTCGATGAATAAAGGTCTATGAATTTTTTCTGAAAATTTGCTATACCTGCATTATAGGAATTTACAGTATTTAATTCATCAATTGTCAGTGCTTCCTTTGTATCAGGTAAATCGCCAACCTTAAATGCCAATATTTCAGCTTTTAATCCTTCCCAGAATCCAAAAATTGTAACGGGAAGTTTTAAATGGAATTCATTTAATTGTTGTTTTGTTGCCTTTGGATTTCTGGATTTAAAATTTTCAATTTCGTTTTTGTTATTAGCTAAAACCACATTATCTTTTAAAAGTATCTTTTTCAGACGGAACACCGCAATGTTGTTTTTCTCGGTTGCAAGATTCTTGAAAGCTTCAACGTTCTCGCTTGCAGCTTGTTCTTTTGCCGCTGCTTTTTTTTCATCTGCAGCGTGAATGACAGCACCGAACAAAATCCATGCAAGTGTTGCAAAAAACAAAATAAATACAGTCTTTTTCATAATTGCTTCCTCCCCTGTGAGTTAAATTTCTCTAAATTGTTAAAGATTCTTACAAAAAATCCAAGTATCAGCAAATAAAAAGGTTAATAAAAAAACAGCAGTCAAATCTGACTGCCGTATTCTTCATTTTAAGTTAGTTTTATTCTGTTTTTTTCTCACTTTTAGTTGTGATGATTTTTTTTACAATCTTAGCGGTTGTACTTGAAGCTTCAGTGCTTGCAGCATCCTCAGCTTTTAATTTAACTTTGCCAATTTTCTGAACTTTTTTCTTTTTCTTTTGAGCAGCGGTTTTCTGTTTTGCTTTTTCCATCGCTTCCATATCAGACCAATTGAAGCGTTTCTCGAATTTCTGAACGCGACCAGCTGTATCTACGAATTTCTGCTTGCCTGTATAAAACGGATGGCAATTTGAACAAATGTCCACGCGGATTTCATCTTTCAAGCTCACAGTCTCAAACTCATTTCCACATGCACATCTGACCTTGCAAACAGAATAATTAGGGTGTATAGAGCTTTTCATCGCAACCTCGTATGCTTTATATTTATTTGATAAAGAGAAGACTTTATATTATTTTTCTCCACGTTCAACCTTTTTTATTAAAATTAATACATAAATTAAGCACGAAATTACCTGCATTAAGCAGACAATGTTATGTTTATCAAAATAAGTTTGTATAAATTCAAAATTCAGGTAGTTTTATGAAAAACGCGAAGGAAAAATGAACAAATCTGAAATTTTGCTGCATGCGGAGAATATTCATCGAACTTTTCCGGTTGGTGAAGGCAAGCTTGACGTGCTTAAGGGCGTTGATATTTCTATGCGTCGAGGTGAGATACTTGTTATTCTCGGACCTTCAGGTGCCGGCAAATCTACGATTTTGCACATTATGGGACTGCTTGATAAACCAACTTCAGGTAAAGTCTTTTTCAAGAATGAAGAAATTACTAAGCTTAATCAGGAAACCCAATCTGCTTACCGCAACAAATATTTCGGCTTTATTTTTCAGTTTTATCATTTACTACCGGAATTCAACGCACTTGAAAATGTTCTGATGCCCCAGATGATTGCTCGCGGTCCGTTGAGTTACCGTTCGAAATATCGTGAAATCGAGAAAAAAGCAAAGGATTTGCTTGAAATTGTCGGACTCACAGAACGCATAAAGCATCTGCCTTCACAGCTTTCGGGTGGGGAACGTCAGCGAGTTGCGATTGCACGTGCGCTGATTAACGACCCAGAATTAATTTTCTGTGATGAACCCACTGGAAACCTCGATACTGCAAATGCAGAGAATATTCATCAACTTTTGGTCAAGCTAAATGAAGAGCACAACATCTCTTTCCTCTTCGTTACCCACAATAAGGAGCTTTCCGACAAGGGACATCGTCTTCTTTATATGGTCGATGGTAAAATCATTGACGAGAAACTTCAGAAAACGAAACATTCTACGTAATCATTACAACATTGAAAAAATCTCTGTTTTGTGTAATAAGAGTTTAAAATTAACGTAAAACCGGAGAATTTTAGTTTGTATGACACAATTTTGAATATTGACTTCGATGTATTCGAGTTTCTGTACAATTTTCTGCGTCCAGGTGAAGCAGCGTCAAAGCTCCGGTCATACATTAATCATTTTTTCATGGTTGCCAACGTTTTAGGTGAATTCTTCATCCTTGTCCCTTTGATAGCGGTTGTCTGGTTCAGCACGCGGAAAAGGTCTGTTTTCTGGTTTCGGCTTACATTTATGATTAGCGCACTGTTAATTTCGACATTAATTTTCGCAATACCTAAAAATCTTGTCAAACGCGACCGTCCTTACAAAGAATACATCAAGAAAGACGGTAAGCTTCCGTCCTGGTTTAATGAATTTTTACACATTCAGACAGATATCAACGAACCTGAACGTGGAATTGTCAAGCTTCGTGGCTTTCCGTCGGGGCACACAAATTTTGCTTTTGCTCTTGCGGGAATTATCATTGTGATTTACGGCTTCAAAACCGGCATATTTTTTTTATTCTGGGCATTTTTAACGGGTATTGGGAGGATTTATGGCGGATTGCATTTCCCGTCTGATGTTCTTGGAGGTATAGCAACGGGGTTACTCGGTGTTTACTGCACAGTACTGCTATTCCGACTTATAAGTGTTTACTGGACGAAATTCAGGACAATGCTTTTGTCGCTATCAATCAATTCTGATAAATCCATGTCGGAATCTGTAAACAACTCGAAAACACCTTAATAATTAGAATTACTTAAAACTTGCGTATTGAAAATATTTAACATTTCGCAAACAAAATTGTTTTCTTATTCTTGTTTGCAGAAAATACCGATAAATAATATAATGAATTACCAACAATTTTACTAGATATTCAGAAATGCTTGTCGGAGTGTCGTTTTATGGGTGTAATGCGGATACGACGCAGCAGAGAAGATTTGCCGTAA
>CAYZQB010000224.1:0-4616 GCA_964480395.1 uncultured Planctomycetia bacterium | reverse complement strand
CCTGAACGACCAGCAGCACCTCCAGCAGATTGGGTTCCACCACCACCGCCGTTACCACCACTACCGTAAATTCCAGTATCTCCGACTAAACCACCGCCACTAGCACCGTTTCCTTGGAAACCACCGCCGCCGCCACCAGCACCAACAAGTTTTCTGTCTGTTAACGAACTGCCACCTATTCTTATGTCCGACGCACCGCCGCCTTGAGCATTATATCACGTCCCGCTAGTTCCACCTCCACCATTCCAACCGCCGGTTGCACTGCTATTGATTTGAATTCCTTTGCCACCGACATAAACATGAACTGTATCACCTGGTGAAACAGGAACAGTTGCTGACGCTTTCCCACCTTTGCCTCCAGTGCATTGATATGCGTCCGATCCAGAAGCACCGAAGCAATCAACGACGATGCTTGTAACACCAGCAGGAACCGTCCATTGTTGAGCTGAACCTGTATAATTAAAAGTTTGAGAGATTTCATCTCTGCCTTCGCCGGTTAACGCGATGTCTAATGGAGATGGTTTATACATTCCGTCATGCACAATTGACAGAGTATCGTTGTAAGTTGTGTTTGCTGTCGGTTCAAATTTTATGAATGCGATAATTTTATCAGAAACAGGAATAATTTCCGGAAGTGTTACCGGATTTCCGTTTGTATCCTCGACTTTTGCAAGGCTAAATCCAGTACCTATTGCAATTGTGATGCTTGTAACAGTTAGCGGATCGTTGCCGGTACTTGAAATCTCAAGATTCTGAATGCTTGGCATTGTTTTCGCGACTGATCCAAAGTCCCAGGGGCTGTTCTGATTCAAATCTATTTCTGGAGCATAGTCTATTCCTTCACCGTGGAGAATCACACGGACAGGAGAGTTTCGGTCGACAGCATTGTGCGAAATCAGCAGGACGTTGTTGTAATTGCCGTCTGTCGGAGGTGTCATCTCGACTTCAATTATATGGGTTTCGCCCTGGTTAATCATAATCGGGATGGTGCCGCCTGATTTGATTGAAAACTCAGTTACAAGTGGATTTTCGAAATTGAGGGAAGACACAATGAGACGGTCGGTGCCGACATTCTCGATGACTATTTCCTCAACCCCAGACCGCGTTACGTAAACCGTGCCAAAATCAACATTTTCGGAACTAATATTCATTCGAGCAACAGGGAAACCAGTACCCAGCAGGTCGATACGTTCGTTAATCTTTGGTCCAGAGTGAGTTATCTGGATGAAAGCAACGTGCAGCCCAGCATTTCTCGGTTCATATTCGACGCTAATTACAACGTACGCCTGCGATTGCATATATTTTGGGACAGCATAACCAGCAGTGATGCGGAAATTGCTGGCACTGACGCCCATAAGCTGAATTTTCGTGATAATATATGTTTCATTCGACAGGTTTTTAACCCGGAAATGCATCACTTTTTTGTCTCCGAGATTGACTGTGCCGAAATCGTGGCTTTCAGGATGTATCGAGAATCCGATAACTCGCGCGTCACAGCTCATCGAAGTCATTATAACCAAGAAAAACACAGCAATTACACAAAATCTACGCATCATCTTCTCCTAAATACTTTTATCAATTACATGCATTATATTATATGAGTTAAATCTGTCAAAATGCTTACGTAAAATTCTGGAAATCTGCTGCTCAGATATATATTCTGGTCATTTTGCGATACAAATAAAAACACCGCAGACGAAATTCCTTTCAAATGGCATTTTAATAACTTTCAACTAAGGTATTCTGAAAGGAAATATTTCCGCTTGCTCCAATGTGAGAAAGTTGTTCCTAATCAGATTTGCAATTGCACGAATGACGATAATTATGAAGAACGAAATGAATCCCGTTCGGTAGTCTATTATCGTCGTGAATGGAAGAACAATAGGTATCCAATAGATAACATTGTATGCAATAAAGATAAGTGTGAATGGATGAGTGGACTTTAATTTAACCCGAATAGGATTATCCGAATTCTGCCTTTGCCAAGCAAACTGCCTGGTTGAATGGTATTCAACAACCGTTCAGTAAACCACCCCAATTACCACCATCCCGATGAAACACCAAAAATCTGACAATATCGAGGTTGATAAGAAGACAAAACCATAAGCCAGAGTGGGAACGCCAAATATCAGAGTAAGCCAATTATTCCAGCGTGCAGTAAGAAATTCTGCTTTTTTCATGTGCCCATCCTTTCGTCCGAAGATTTCAAGATAAACTGCCAGTAATATTTTAAGGATTAGTTTTATTATTCATAGATGAAATTTCATTTTCCAATATTGCTTTTTCATCAAATCAGAGATGAATTCCTGATTTTACATGAAAAGGGAAAACTGCGTTTTAATGCTTTTTACCGAATCAACCAACTTTAAGAGTTTATTACTTTGCTTTCTCCTATTCTATCATAACCAGAAGTTTTATTTATTATATTTGAGCTAAGTGGATATAGGTTAACTCATAATTTTTATCTTTATAATTGATAACTATCTAGTTTTGCCATTTACAGATTCTGCGATTTTCTTTATCTGCTATATATATTATATTTGAGGAGTAAACAAAAACTCCAAACGGTTCTTCAAAGCTTTGATAATCGAGTGCTCCAACTGAGATTGGACAATCGATTATTTTCCATGAGTCGCTACCATCACCTATCCAACCTATTGCGGTACCATTATTGTCCCACTTACATATCCTTTGATTAGTCCTATCAGCTATAAATAGAAATCCAGAAGAATCTGCATAAACGTCACTTGGAGACCAGAAACTTTGATAATCATGTCCTCTTTGCGGAGCAAGACCTGTTTGCCAACCATTTGAACCACCACCTATCCAACCGATTGCGGTACCATTATTGTCCCATTTGCAAATTCTATTGTTGCCATTATCTGCAACATAAATAAAACCCGATGTATCCAAGCCTAATCCAACTATATCAGAGAAACTCTGATAATCTATGCCCGAGTTTAACAAATCATTTGTTTTCCAACCATTGCTACCTGCACCAATCCAACCAATCGCAACCCCATTACTATCCCACTTACATATTCTACAATTACTAGTATCAGCAACGTATATAAATCCAGAAGAATCAACAAATACGTCAAATGGATTTTTAAAACTCTGATAATCCTTTCCGTCAATGCTATTCATTGGAGTTGTTGTCTTCCACCCGTTAGAACCTCCACCTATCCAACCAATTGCATTGCCATTGCTATCCCATTTACAAATTCTATCATTACCACTATCAGCGATATAAATAAAACCCGAAGAATCAACAAATACAGATGCTGGATTGTTAAAAGATGCTAAATAAGAACCACGACTTGCTCCTGTAGTTGTCTTCCACCCATTAGAACCACCACCAATCCATCCGATTGCGATACCATACTTATCCCATTTACAAATTCTATTGTTATCACTATCGGCAATATATATTGATCCCTCAATATCAACACAACATCCACAAGGATGAGCAAATTGCTTTAACTCATTACCTACATCACAAATCGAACCTTTGTTCCAATCATCACAATTGTTTCCAATCCAACCTAAAGCTGTACCGTGGTTTAACTTTGCATTCCCCTTAAGTTTAAAATGAAAACGATTATTTTTTGAATCATTATTTTCAATACTTATTTCAGCTTCTTTTACCCCTTGAGTAAACGGGTAAAATCTTACTGAGAAACTAGTTTTACTTCCTGGAATTATTGTTGATGATGTTTGAGTTTCATCAATGTCAAACATATCAACATCTGTACCAATGATTTCAATCTTTGTAGGATTTCCTGTTAGTATCAAATTCGCTGAACCAATATTTTCAATCATAAACGTAACAATCTTACTTGATGAGCCAACATCAGTGTCAAGAAACTCATATTGATCGTTTCCCGAAACAAAACTTGTGGTTCCTTCAGATACACTAATCTCCGGGGCAGGAGGTATTCCAATGCCAACAAGAGGTACATCTGTAGGTTTGGACGAAGCATTATGGCTGATAGACAGCTTTGCACTAACATCACCAATTATTGTTGGACTAAATTCTATTTTCAAAAGATGCGTATCATTTTGGTTTAGATTTATTGGAACAATATTTCCAACAGTTATTACAAAATCGTTATTACTAATAATAGTGAACTCACTGATTTCAATAGGTTTACCATATCTGTTTTTTAAAATTACGTTCAAATCTACAGTTACACCTATGGATACTTCACCATAATTTAATCCTGCTGGTGTAACCTTCAGAGTCTTTTGCACAGATATACAACCTGAGCTCATAATTACATTTATTAATATCAGAAGAAAAACGAAAGCCAATTTGCGAAGCATAATTTCCCCCCATTTATAATGCGATAATCTTAAGGTCAGAAATTTTTAAATTGTATTGTAAAAGCAGTTTATACATTAAAACTAACTTGCACCTATATACAAAGCAAATTTTAATATTAAATCATATTATACTCCAACAAACCGACTGTAACTCTGTAGTTACAATATATACAGCTGTTAGGTTAATATGTTTTACCCTAACTTAGCCTAGGTTGTGTTTGAAAAATGCAAAAGTTTTTTAAAAAACAGTCGATACTTCTGAAGTGTTCATTAACAAAGGAGGTATCGAG
>CAYZQB010000223.1:0-4698 GCA_964480395.1 uncultured Planctomycetia bacterium | reverse complement strand
AAATCGATTTAGCATCAAATTATGGACGAACTGCAATCATACAACTGCTTGTGTACTTCCATTTCCCAGCTACACGCCATTTTTGCTGTCGATGTCGAAACGTTGCCTGAGCGTAGTCGAAGGCAATACAAGGAAATACAAAGGTTCGCTATCGCTGACACAAATTGAAAAATGTAATACAAAATATTATACATCCTGAAACCTTCCAGAGTCCCAGAGATTACTACGCTTCGCTCGTAATGACACGCTGAGTTAGAAAATGATGCAAACAGCATGTCTTACTTACGATGTCAGTTTTCAAGGTCGAAATTTAAAGTACGCTTGCGTACTTAGATTTTGGAGAGTGCGTGTTCGAGGTCTGCACGAAGGTCGTCATAATCCTCGATTCCTACAGAGATTCGGATGAGACTGTCGGTGATTCCAGCACTTTCACGATCTTCCTTGGAGACACCAGCATGAGTCATTGATGCTGGATGTTGAATCAGCGATTCAATCCCACCTAGCGAAACCGCCAACGTAAACAACTCGACAGAATCCATCACTTTCTTACCTTCAACAATCCCGCCTTTAACGCCGAATGACATCACTGCACCACCACCGGTCATCTGCTTTTGATAAATATCATATTGCGGATGCGATTCAAGACCGGGGTAAAGCACCCATTCGACCTTCGGATGCTCTTCAAGGAATTTTGCAATCTTCATTGCATTCTCGGTTTCCCGTTCAACACGAATTCCGAGAGTCTTCAACCCGCGATGTACAAGCCATGCCTGATGCGGATCCATTGTACCACCGTGATAATGAAGACATTTGCGAAGCCGGGTATAAAGCTCGTTGTTTCTTGTAACCAGCATACCGGCAACTACATCACCATGACCGTTGAGAAATTTTGTCATAGAATGCAAAACGATATCACAACCTAAATCAAGCGGTTTTTGAAGCATAGGTGTTGCGAAAGTATTGTCGCAAACCGTTATAATATTGTGTTTTTGAGCAATTTCGACGCTTTTAGCAAGGTCGGTGATTGAAATCGTTGGATTTGCTGGTGTTTCAATGAATAAAAGCTTTGTATTTGGTCTGATTGCTTTTTCAATTTCATCAAGATTTGAAGTATCAACATACGAAGATTCAACACCGAATCTGCCAAAGTCGCGTTCCATGACACAGCGAGAGGGACCGTAAACCGCAGCAGTTGATATCATGTGGTCGCCTGCACTAAGCAATGCCATGTAAACAGTTACAACCGCAGCCATACCCGTTGAAGTTGCAAGCCCGTAATCTGCACCTTCCAGTGCTGCGACTGCGTTTTCGAGATTTTCTATCGTAGGATTGCCGATGCGAGTGTAAATGTAACCTTTTTGTTTACCTGCGAATAATGCTGCGCCGTGGTCTGCATTTTCAAATGCGAAGGTTGATGTTTGATAAATCGGTGTACTGACAGCACCAAGCTGTTTTTTTGGGTCGCAGCCAGCATGAACAGATTTGGTATTAAATCCAGTATTTTCAAGATGTGACATATCATACTCCTAGTTGATAGATTGTTAATATTATGCATATTACAATTCAGCATAGGTGAAACAAGGCAAATTCTTGATTCTTCAATGAATTTGTTTATAAATTGTCTAATCGTTTCGGATGTTAATGAGACTCATTCTCTACTAATCCTAAGATGCAAAGCAATTGATTCAAATAATTAATCAAATAATTAATCGAAAATTTGGTTCTAAAAATCTTCTTCGACGAGTTCTTTCTCTTTCTCTTCATCGACCTTGTCTTTTGTTGGAATATCGCGCTTTTCCTCAATAAGAGTCTTCGCAACTTCCTTCAGAACGTCAGCAGGCAGGGCATACGATCTTGTTCTTTCAACGCGGGAGATATTCATACCGATAACTTCCCCTTTAAGATTCACCAACAGCGAGCCGGTGTATTCAGGGCTTAGCGCAATATCATGCTGAATCACTTCGCCAAAACCCTCAGCAATATTGTTCTTCGGACCAGCGATTGCGTTGTATCTTCCGCTTGAAGTACTGCCCATTGCACCGCGACTTTTGAGCTTAATAACTTTCGTAAATGTTCCTTCAACCCCACTTCTGTAAACCTCAACCCATACTCTTCTGCCTGGTTCAAGCCTTGTTATATATGCACGCAGTTTCTCGGTTGTGTCAATTCCCTCATCGTCAATATCGACAATAATGTCACCCGGTTGAAGCTTGGCTTCTGATGCACCAGAGCCCAGAGTAACAGAACCAATAAGAATACCTTTTTCGTACTCGATACCGAATTTTTTCAGATCATTCAGGTCTTCCTTTGGCATAATACCGATAATCGCTTGCTGAGCACCCACATTTGATTCATATTTAAATAAACTGATGATACCGAGCCCAATTGGAACGTCATTGTTAGCAACCGCAGTAACGAATTCGCCAATTTTATATGTTTTCGAGCTGCCCCATTTTACTGGTGTCAATCCGTTGGCATTTATGCGAAGCAGAGCAAGGTCAAATTTGCGTGATTCGTTGACCTGTGTTGGCGAGAATTTCCTGCCATCGGACATTTCAATAATAATTTTCGGATAATTCATTATATTGTATTTACCTTGTGCATCGATTGCATATTGAGAAAACTTTGTGAGAATCAACCCGTCAGCATCTACAACTACGCCGTAACTGAGTAATTTACCGGTTGTTGTGTTGATTCTTACAATCGATTCATTCAGCTTGTTGTCGATAACGACTTTTTTCCATACTTCTCGAAGCTTTGAGCCCTCTTTGTAAATTAGTTTGCTGAAAGTCGTTGATGCATCAATACCGCTTCGAGGTACGCCACCGAGTTTCATTGTCAATTCGACTTTTTCTTTATTGCGCAGAACAACAATTTTCACTTCCTCACCTGCATTCAACCTAGGCAAATAGTTTTTAAGCTGAATTTTATCCTTTAGCTCTTTGTCGTTGATTGAGAGAATTACATCGTTTATCTTAATGCCTGCTTTGTCGGCGGGGTCATCTTTTGTAACCTCTGTTACTAACAAACCGCCATCAATTTCAAGGTTTTTCTTATCAGCATCTTCAAGGTCTTTTACTGTGAAGCCAAAATATGGACCTCCGCGGAATTTACTCTGCAGATTCTTGTAACGCTCCGTATTTTTTAAATTATTCATGTCGGGATCGCGATACATGTGCGTAAAATCGCGCCAACCTTTATCGAACGCAACTTGCAGCATATCTAATGCTTTCGTTAGCATTTTTGTTTTTTCATCACCTTCAAGGATGTTCATCCATTGCGAATAGCAACATACAAGATGATAGTAACCCTCAGGTCGTTTGTCATCGAGCTTTATAACCTCCTTAAACTCATTTTCCGCTTTTGCGAAGGTTTCTGGATTCTTATCTTTCCCAGCAGCTTCAAGCGTGTCATAAGCATCTTTAATACCGTTATCATATCCCGAAACAGAAGGACCTGCACCCGACAATTCTTCACCTTTCTTCAGATTCTCCATCTGAACTTTAACCGGATTAACTTTGGTCGTATTATTGCCCGTAACGTCGCGGATGCTGATGGAAACGTTGACACCGAGAACCTTACCGTCAAGGTCAAACATCGGACCACCTGAATCACCTGATATCAGCGGTGCATCTGAAACTATCATGCTATGAACCCTGATAACTCTGCCTGTCCGGACGACTGGCGGACGAACCGGATTCGTTTTGAATCCAAGAGGATGACCCATTGAAATCACCCATTTACCGACTTTAACTTCATCGGAATCACCAAGTTCTGCAACCGTCAGCTTCATATCTTTGGGTATTTCTGTCTTTATAAGAGCAAAATCGAGTTGTCGGTTGAAACCCTTTGTAACAGCTTTAAGCGAAGTACCGTCGTGCAGAACAATCTTGCATGCTGCATTCGCTTGCCACCGAGTAACATGTGCTGCTGTTAAAACCCACCCGTCATCACTGATAAATGTTCCAGACCCGCTTCCGCCGCCGATTTGCACACCTACGACTGAATATCTGATTTTTTCTGTGGTTTCAATAATCTGTGCTTGCAGTTTCTGAAAATCATCTATGCTTTGAGGTGTATGATAATTTAAATTAACGGCTTCAACTTTGTCCTGAGCAGTAGTAAATCCGAGATTAAAAGCTAAAATGAGGGCAATCAGTAACATGCCAGCAAGTGTTTTTCTGCTAAATTTCATTCTGAGTCCTTTCGTGTTGTTGTAATATATGAAAATAAATACGTTTTTTGTGAATTTCTGTTTGCATAGTCATATTTGACAAACTCTGTTATAATATGAAACAAATAATATTGGATATTTTTACCTTTATTTTTGATGATTATGAAAATTTCATCATTTCAATTTTAAAATTTGATAGTATTCATAACATTTCATCTTATAATTATCAAATTCCCACCCCCGCAATATGTGAAGCAATTCCCGGGAGACACAATGAATAATATAGTTTCAATTGAACAATTACTAGAAATGGTTGTCGAAAAGAATGCATCCGACCTTCATCTTCATGTTGGAAGACCGCCTGTTCTACGCGTCGATGGCAGGTTGCGTACTCTTAACACACCTGACCTTAATGAAGCAGATACTCGACGAATGATGGAGAGTATTACTACTGATGACCAGCAAAATGCCCTTGAAAATGCAGGTGGAACAGATTTCGGCTTTGCATTTGGTGAGAAAGCACG
>CAYZQB010000222.1:2592-4759 GCA_964480395.1 uncultured Planctomycetia bacterium | reverse complement strand
ACTGGGATTCTTCGCTTCGCTCAGAATGACAGGAACATAACTTTTGTCCCTAAGCCCTAGTCTGAATTTTCGCTTAGTTTCGTGAAAACTTCGTCGAATTCCATAATTCGCCATCTTTCATTCACGTTCTCGACAACTATGGTTGTATGCTGAAGTTTGCCTGCACTTTGAACAAAAATCTTCCAACGATTTTGCCCCAATTGGTAGTTTTTATCATGGAAGAATGAAACTGTGATTGCGTTTGATGCTGTCGGCTCAAAGTCAGGTTTCATACCACCGATGTATGAATTAAAAATCCGAGGATCCGCATCCATTCTTTTTAACAGAGCCATCGTTTTGGGATTTAATTTGCCTTCAGAAATAAAGGCGTTTTCAGAAAGTATCTCCTTGAGAAATTTCAATCCAGTGTCTCTATCATCTGTACAAACTCCCAATGCGTTAAAAAAATGCAATATTGCTTGCTCCGGTGTTTGTATTTTTAAGCAAGAATTTGCGAATACAGTTAAATCTGTAATTATTGTAAATTTCTGAGGTTTCGCGATATTCTGTACCTTTAACACCGATTCTTTAAAATTGTTTTTATTTGCTTCTTCAGGCATATTGCTGGCATCATATTGTGCTTTCATGTTGTCAGTATCTTTTTCTGTTGTTCCATTCGATGTTACGCTTGTTCCGTTTTTTGATGCCGATTCAGGTGTTGTGTTATTATCCTTTGCTTTCGCGCATCCAGAGCCAATTGCAATACAAAACATTACACTAAAAATAACTGTGATAACATATTTCATTTCAACCTCTTAATAAATTGCATTGTCAAATATATGTTAATTAAAAAAGAACTTGATAGCAACATGAAATGCTATATCAGGTGTGTTTGAATGAAACAGTGTGTTTTCATTTGTCGCGAATTCAATATAGTAATCTTTATCAATTTCAGGACGCCATTGCAATGCAATCGTTACGAGATTGGTTGGCCAGGAAAGCATCTTTTGATATTCTTTCGGACGGGCAATTCCGCTTTCCCATTCATATTGCAGATTAAGCGACCAGCGGTAGAATATTCGCCATTCAACTCCGATGAACCAGAACCAGCGTGTCGGACGAATTTCAACTTCCCAAATTTTATCGGCGTCTGTGTAGGTCAAACCGAGGGCAGCATAGATAAATGCACGATGAGTGATGCGTTGACGCATCGTAAAATGACCACAGAATTCAAATGCACGTACTGTAAAATTATCATCAGAATTACCCACAGGCACTTTGGCAATTGTCGAGAAAGTCATTGCTGGTCGATAATTGAATCTCGGTTCAATTATCTGATACTTGAGTTTTAGCGTGATGTCACCATCCCCGAAACCAGCATTTTTATTTGTTATGATATACTTTGTGTCGGGGTCTTTTGGGTCAAGCAGGAATGCAAGCTGATTACGCGGATAATTGGTGCGTCTTGATTGTGTTATTCTGAAAAAGCTATGAAAATTCTCGATATAGCTGTCGAATATTCCGCCGCCACGCCAAAAACCAGCGTAAGTAACCTCAAATTCCAAATCATCGCGCACGCCAAGAGCAAACCGAAGTTCCATCCTTGCAGTCTCACCATCAAGAAAATATTGAGGCATATCACCCCAATGATTCGCATATGTTATCGAGAAATCAGCACGAGATTTGCCGACAGGGATAGTTTCTGGATTATCCGGCAACCATTCAAGTGCAGAAACCTTAAGAGCAGATTGATTTCGAATCTGAGCTGGTCCAAATGCTTTCCATATATCCTGGAATGTCAAATCGCGGTTGCTGCCTGGTTCTTCAAGTTTTAGTGGATTGATTTCCTGTGCTGAACAAGTACAAGCGAATGCACCGAATAAAACTATACAAATAATAAAATTTTCCATTAATCTCATACTTATAACCTTGAATCTATGCAATTTATAATTGAAACTACGCTTGAAGTAAAGCTTTCTTGAGTTGCAATCTGGGCATATATGTGTAAAATTCACATTTTTGATTTTAGCACGGAGAATGTCATGGACGTTCGCACAAGGATTGCCCCTTCACCAACTGGTCCTGTTCATGTAGGGACTGCATACACAGCACTGTTTAATCGGACTTTTGCGAAGAAACACGGCGGACAATTTATTCTGCGTATTGAGGATACTGACCAGGAACGTTC
>CAYZQB010000222.1:0-2492 GCA_964480395.1 uncultured Planctomycetia bacterium | reverse complement strand
ATTGTCTGCATTTGAGTGATGCTGAAAAGAAGGAGAAAGAGCAAAGTGGCGAACCGTATGTTCTCAGACTAAATGTTCCGAAAGATGGTGAAATTCGCTGGCTCGATTACCTTCGAGGTGAGCGAAAAGTCAATTGCACGGAACTCACCGACATTATCCTGCTTAAATCCGACGGATTCCCGACATATCACCTCGCAAATGTCGTTGATGACCATTTGATGAAGATTTCGCATGTGATTCGCGGGCTTGAATGGCAGGACACAACACCGTATCACTGGTTTATGTACGAGGCATTCGGCTGGGAAAAGCCAAAGTTTATTCACATGGCATGGATGATGGGTGAAGGCGGAAAAAAGCTTTCCAAGCGTAGGAACCCTGTTTCCGTTGATTTTTACCGTGCTGCAGGATTTATGCCCGAAGCACTCATAAATTTCTTTGGGTTGCTCAATTATTCGTTCCCAGAAGACAAAGAAATATTTACGCTTGAGGAATTCGAAAAAAGCTTTGAGATTGAGCGTATGAGCAAGGGTGAAGGAGCATATTTTGACCTTGTCAAACTCAAGAATATCAATACGCATTATTTGCGCGAGCTAGCTGAAAAGAAGCCCGAGCAATTCAAAGAACGTCTGATGAATTATTTCGAAAGCTGGGTTGACCGCCTTGAACCACTTGCAACAGAACGCATGGAAGTTTTCTCCGATTTTACAACCCAGAACTGGTTTTACAATGCATGGGACATTCCCACTTGGAAAGACCCCTGGGATAGCAAGCATATTCGTAAAGTCGGACTTGAGAACCTCAAGGATGCCCTATTAACGTACCAAAACGCTTTATCTGCGCTGGATGGCGATGAATGGACTCTTGAAAAGCTTGAGCAGACTGCGGAAGAGGTTCTGCAGGCAAAGGGCTGGGAGAGCAAGAAAGAGCGGACAGCATTTTTTATGGCTGTGCGGATTGCCATCAGCGGGAAAACCATGACCCCGCCGATTTTTGACACACTCGCCATAATTGAGCGTTTTCACGTCATTTCACGGTTAAATGCTGCAGTCGAATATCTTGTATTCCGACTAAGATAAATGTCAAATATTATGAACTTGGATTGATATTGAAAAGTAATATCAGAAAACTTACACGGAGTGCCCTAACGGGAGACATAAATGAAAGAAAAACTTGAAAAGCTTGAGAATGACGCGCTTTTAGCGTTCGAAAGCGCAGCAAATGCTCAGGAAATCGACGATGCACGTCAGAAATTTCTCGGTCGCAAGGGTGAGTTGAAAAAACTGCAAGCGTCGATTAAAGATATGACTATTGATGAAAAGAAGGAATTTGGCATGCTTTTCAACCCGTTTAAGCAGAAAATTGAAGAAGCATTCAAAGCTGCGAGTACAAAGTTGCAGGAATCTGTGCAACCGGTGAAGGATTATATGTTTGATATTACACGTCCCGGAAAAATGCCTGAACGCGGATATTTGCACCCGTTGACGAAGACAATGCGCGATATTATCGAGATTTTCCGCAGCATGGGTTTCAAAGTTGTTGATGGACCGGAAATTGAGGATGAAGCACACAATTTCGATGCTCTCAACATCCCTGAGGGACATCTTGCACGTGACCCCGAGGATAATTTCATTCTGGATAACGGCTATTTACTACGTTCACAGACATCGACTGTACAGATTCGGGTTATGGAGAAGGAAAAACCGCCTATCCGTGTTATCGGTCCAGGCAGGGTTTATCGCCCTGACACGGTTGATGCCACTCATCACTTCATGTTTCATCAGGTTGAGGGCTTGGTAGTTGACAAGGGAATCACGTTTATGGACATGAAAACCGTGCTTGATGAGTTTCTGCATTCGTATTATGCGGGAATTGATTTCGAATGGCGTTTGCGTCCGCATTTCTTCCCGTTTACTGAACCGAGTGCGGAAGTGGATGTGCGGCTCAAGGGGAGTTATGCCTGGCTTGAGATGCTTGGCTGCGGCATGGTTGACCCGAATGTTCTTCGGACTGTCGGGATTGACCCCGAAGAATACTCCGGTTTTGCTTTTGGTATGGGTGCAGACCGTTTGACCATGATTCGTCACAAAATCAACGACATCCGCCACTTTTTCGAGAACGATTTACGCTTCCTCTCCCAATTCTAATAAGAATGTCATTCTGAGCGTAGCGAAGAATCCTGACAATCTGAACCATCCAACATGTACCTAGCATTCCGTTTGTCATTCTGAGGGAGTGAAACGACCGAAGAATCCAGGCTAGAACATCAAATAATTAGGATTTACGACAGATTGATGATGTCTGCTAAACAATGAACTTATATCATTACGAGCGAAGCGTAGTAATCTCAGGGACTATGCAAGGTTCCTGAACTATAAAAAAATTCTGAATTTCATTTTGCAAATTATGTCAGCGATAGCGAAGAAAGAACAACATTTAACGATGATTGTGAATCATTTGTGTGTTTGTTTATCATCAATTGAACCCATGAGATT
>CAYZQB010000221.1:0-4798 GCA_964480395.1 uncultured Planctomycetia bacterium | reverse complement strand
TGTCTCTGTTACGCAAATTCATGTTGATTTACTTCAATATTTTATGAATTCAAGGGAATATGTTACTGTTTCTGAGGTTGCATGGGGCTTGCTTAAAGCTTTCGTTTTCGGAATTACCATTGCAACCATTGCTTGCAGCTATGGCATGCGTACAAGAGGTGGTGCGCTTGGTGTCGGAAAAGCAAGCCGGGACACTGTAGTTACCGCTCTAATCATGGTAATAATCCTGAATTATATATTATCTTCGATATATCTCGTGTTTTTTTACTAAAATTTTAGCGAATTTACGCTTACAGCTTCTCAGACTTGCACTGTCAAATCTATAATCGAAAAAAATCGTGCATTTATGCACAAAGTTCAATTACATGCTGGTTATGATAAATGAAATCGAAAATACAAAAAATCCTTCTTTGTCATCCTCAATTATATCTAACCACAAAATATTGAACTGAAACCATAGTGGACCATATCCCGGATTAGTTACGTCGGAAATATCCTTCAGAAAACGCAGACCGAAGCGATACGAGCCAAAACGCCCGTAAGGTTTGAGAAATCGCTGATTCCAGGTTATCGCACCAGTAAATGAAATCACATCAGCAAAGTTCCATGCATTTTGAGATATTGTCTGAATTCCAAGATCGACAAGGGTGCCATCGTCGTGCTGCAAGTCAGGTTCAAGCCTGCCATTATCACCATAAATTCGTTGATGAATACTTGCGAAATAAATCAGGTTGCTGCCTTCCTGACTTTTCTGGATTTTCTCGGGATATGCCATCACTTTGACGAAAAATTCATCGAGAAAATTTGGCAATCCATACTCAGTATCATGATTTCGGAGTTCCTGAAAATTGTTTCTGCGCAATCCCACTAAAAGCTGAGCATTTTCGATTATAAACAGATATGATAGATTCAAATCCCAGTAAACCGGCGTTTCCATATCATATTTATCAAAAGGATCAGTCCAATTTGCATAACCTTCGAAACGCAATCCTTTGAATTGTAAAAAACCACCAAGCTTCAAGTTCAACTCATTATCCGCTATAAACCAGTCACGCCAATAGAGTTTATCAGACCAACCGCCTTGAGCACCAGCATGAAATCCGTCTTCCCAATAATCTTTCCTAACACGAATATTTGATAAATACCACATCGCACTGCGATGAAACATTGGCTCTTCGTCGTGCTCATCAGCAATAGCTAAATCTGACATCAACATAAGAATAATCAATGGAAGTATCATTAAGATTGTTTTTTTCATGCTTTCCTCAATTCAATTATTGTCTTACATGTTTAGGATTTAAATAATTTAACGAATCCGATTAACTTATATCAATTTCTATAGCGAAAATTTTTGATTTTTGTTCAAAAACCTTGAATATGATTCATTTTATCGAGTCAATTTGGATTCAGACAAATTGTTTTTAAATAACATTTTTGAATCGATTGTTATTTGATAGAATCTTTGCCTTAATTCGCAATATTGTAGCACTTCTGATTGTAGGATTTGAAATGACCTCAAAAAAAACTAATAATCGCAAACCAAATAATAAGAAAAAACAAAACATACAAAAGGATGCTGATAATAATTTTGAAACCTTTGATATATCTATTATTAAGGACGAATTGGCACCCTTTCAGAACAGAAAAATTTACATCAAAAATGCCAAAGAACACAATCTGCAGGGAATCTCACTTGAATTACCGCGCGAAAAGTTCATCGTTTTTACCGGTTTGTCGGGATCGGGTAAATCAACCCTTGCATTTGATACGATTTTTGCTGAAGGTCAGCGCAGGTACGTGGAATCGCTTTCATCTTATGCTAGGCAGTTTCTCGAACAGTTGCCGAAGCCCGATGTTGAACAGATTTCGGGACTCCCGCCGACAATTGCTGTTGAACAGCGTAGCGGTCATGCGAATCCACGTTCGATAGTTGCAACAACAACCGAGATTTACGATTATCTGAGAGTGCTGTTTGCACGGGTTGGCACACCGTTTTGCCCGAATTGCAGCAAGGAAATTCGCAAGGATGAGACTTCGCAGATTATTGACAATTTGTTAAAATATCCTGAGCTGACCAAGCTAATGATCTTTGCACCTGTTGTTCATGACGAAAAAGGCGCACATAAGGAAATTATCGGGCATCTAAAACGAACTGGATTCGTTCGTGCTCGAATCGACGGAAAAATTATCGAATTGCCTGAAATCAGAGTGCTTGATGAGAAAAAAACTCATACTATCGAAGTGCTTATCGATAGACTCAAGATTAAGCCGGATATTCGAACCAGACTTGCAGATTCAATTGAGCAGGCGGTGCAGCTTGGTGAAGGAACAATATTAATATCACATCAATTGCCGGCGACAACACAAAATGAACATCTGGATTTCATCGCGCAGAAACTTGCGCAACTAAGGAAAAATAATAATTCGCAAGCTCAGATTGAAAATAAAGAACTGCCTATTGATGAGGACACAATCAGGGAGAAGCTTGAAGAAAAAGCTGGAAGCTTCGAAGGCGCATGGCAAGACGAACTTTTCTCGAATGTTTATTGGTGCCCATATTGTCGACTCCATTTCGAGGAAATCACTCCCACGCTTTTCTCGTTTAATTCACCATCGGGAGCATGTCTTACGTGCAGCGGACTAGGGACTGTGCGCGAATTCGACATTGACCTAATGATACCCGATCCGGATAAACGGATTGCAGAAGCACTTATCCCCTGGAAACCCGGCAACACAAAGAGCGGGGTTTTTACTGGTTATAATCTAACGAGTTTCGCTAAGAAATTCAAAGTCAAGCTTAGTACGATTTTTTCGGAGCTTGATGATATTTTAAAGGAAGCATTACTTTTCGGATTAACCGATAAAGTACGTGAAAAGTATTCAGTACGTAAATGGGAAGGCATGATTCCGAGTTTGAAACGACGCTATCTTGAGACCGAATCAGACCTGGTTCGAATGTGGATGACGCAGTTTATGCATGAATCCGAATGCCCATCATGCAAAGGCAAACGTCTCAAGCCCTTTCCACGGTCAATCAAAATCAACAGTAAGAATATTGTCGATGTAACCGAACTCTCGGTGAAAACTGCACTTGAATTCTTTAAAAAGTTGAAATTTAATCCTGAAAAGACACATATCGCTGAACCCTTGCTTCGTGAAATTATTGCCCGTCTCGGATTTATGAGTGATGTCGGACTCGAATATTTGACGCTGAATCGAAAATCAGGCACACTTTCAGGTGGTGAAGCACAAAGAATTCGGCTTGCAACACAGGTTGGCGCAGGGCTTGTCGGTGTTTGCTACGTTCTTGATGAACCGTCAATCGGCTTGCATCCTCGAGACAACCGAAAACTTTTAAAAACCCTAGAACATCTTCGTGACCTTAACAACACAGTAATAGTTGTTGAACATGACGAAGGATTCATTCGTGCTGCGGACATTATTGTGGATTTAGGACCTGGTGCAGGTCGGCATGGTGGTGAAATAGTGCATATCGGCAATATCGATGACCTTGAGATGAACGAGGATTCACTCACAGGACGCTACCTTTCAGGAAAACTTGAAATTTTTATACCCTCGATTAGGCGTACAAAAAAACCTGAATATTTTCTCGAACTTAAGGGTGCCAAAGGTAATAATCTGAAAAATGTCGATGTCAGATTTCCTCTTGGTGTTTTTATCTGCATCACAGGTGTTTCAGGTTCCGGCAAATCATCGCTTGTCAATGAAACACTTTTACCTGCACTTCAGAAAAAGCTCAAAATCAAAAAAGCACGACCGCTGAAACACACAAGCATAACCGGCACATCGTTTGTGGATAAAGCGATTCAGATTGACCAGTCAGCGATTGGCAGAACACCGCGCAGCAATCCAGCGACATACACTGATGTTTTTACACAGATTAGAACAATTTTTGCGAAAACACGTGAATCACAAGTACGTGGATACACTGCTTCGCGATACTCGTTCAATGTCAAGGGTGGCAGATGCGAAGCGTGTCAGGGGCAAGGCACAAAAAAGATTGAGATGCACTTTCTTCCAGATGTTTATGTTACATGCGACGTCTGCAAAGGTACTCGATTCAACCGTGAGACGCTTGAAGTTCAGTACAAGGGCAAGAATATTGCGGATGTGCTGCGTATGACAGTCGAGGAAGCACTCGAATTTTTTACTAATTTTCCGAAGCCCAAGCGAATTCTACAGACGTTGATGGATGTTGGTTTAGGATACATTCAGCTTGGACAGCCTTCGACAACGCTTTCAGGTGGTGAAGCACAACGTATCAAACTTTCAAGCGAATTAAGCAAGCCATCGGATATAGGACATAACGTTTATTTTCTCGATGAGCCGACTACAGGATTACATTTCCACGATACTGCTAAACTTCTCGAAGTGCTGAATCGTCTCGTTGACAAGGGGAATACAGTCATCGTAATCGAACACAATCTTGACGTTATCAAAACTGCTGATTATGTAATTGATATTGGTCCTGAAGGTGGTGATAATGGCGGTCTAATCATTGCTGAGGGTACACCAGAGGAAATTGCAAAAGTCAAAGATTCGTACACCGGCGATTTCCTGCGCAAAATCCTCTCCAATGCCGAATAATGTTTATTCATTCTGAGAGAAACAAAGAATGACAATGGGAATTTTTTATACAAAAACTACAGATTCGGTGAAATTCTCACAGGGACGTAAAAAAATGGATGCTTGCATCCTTAGCGTTTTGCAGGTGTTATGCAGATAAATTTAATGTACTTTGCTATTAAATTGGTATGAAATCGATTTAGCAACAAAT
>CAYZQB010000220.1:0-4846 GCA_964480395.1 uncultured Planctomycetia bacterium | reverse complement strand
CCATCGACATTGTACAATCTGCGACCCTGAAGTTTGCGAGTTTTTGAACTTGATGCAAGTTTTTGGATTTTATCCTCAACTTTTGACAGTGGATAAAAGAATTTTTCGAATGTTCCATTGCCAGTAGGAATTAGCTCTATCAATTGAAGTACAAGCTCATGTTCACGCACGAATTTTAGCATTTTGTCAATTTCATCAACATTTACGTCTTTCATTACGACCATGTTGAGTTTGATTAGTGCAAAGCCAGCGTTTTTAGCAGCGATGAGACCTTTTTCAATATCAATCAAACGTTTTGGTGTAATGTTTGATGTGAATGAGTCGCAGCCGATATTAATGCGGTTCAAGCCAGCATTTTTCAGTTCATATGCGAGTTTTTCGAGTTGGTAGCCGTTTGTTGTTATACTTACATCTTTTATACCGGGAATACTAGCGATATTACTGATGATGTCAACGATATCTTCGCGTATCAGCGGCTCACCACCGGTTATCTTGACATTACTCACGCCAAAACCAGCAAAACAACGTACAATCTCAATTATGCGATCGAAACTCATCTCTTCGCCAGGATTTTCTTCGCCTTCGCTATGACAATAAAAGCAATTCAAATTGCATCGCTGTGTCAATGAAATTCGCAGATGCGTAATTTCTCTGCCAAAACGGTCAACAAGTTTGCTAGATTGCTCTTGCCCAGTTGGTTTGTCCACAAAAAACTCCTGAACTATGTATTTTTAAAGTTTGGCTTGCGTTTTTCGAGAAATGCGGATGTACCTTCGGTTTTATCATCAGTGCTGCAGATTAAACCGAATAATTTCGCTTCTATCGCCAATCCCTGCTCAAGATTCGTTTCCAAACCCCTGCTTACAGATTCAAGTGCCAGACGTACCGCAACAGGTCCATGTTTCATAATACTTTTCGCAAGATTTTTCGCAGTATCAAGCAAATCTGCTTGTTCAACAACGGAATTTACCAATCCTATTCGATAAGCTTCATCGGCATCAATAATTTTGGCTGAAAGAATCATCTCAAGTGCTTTGCCTTTGCCGACAAGCCGTGCCAATCGCTGAGTTCCGCCATACCCCGGAATCACACCTAAACTTACTTCCGGAAGTCCCATCTTAGCATTCTTCGATGCAATGCGCATATGACAGGCAAGAGCAATCTCGCAACCACCACCAAGTGCAAAGCCGTTCACAGCTGCAATAACGGGTTTCTGCAGCTTTTCTATTGTATTCAATGTGCATTGCCCGTTATGTGCAAAATCCACACCTGACAAGCTGTTAAGCACCTTAATTTCATCGATGTTTGCACCTGCACAGAAAGATTTCTCACCCTCACCGGTTAAAATGACTGCCTGCACCTCAGCATCATCGCGTAATGCCATGAAAACCTGCCTGATTTCACCGACGGTCTCAATATTTAGTGCGTTTAAAACCTGAGGACGATTAATTGTTACAACCGCAATACCTTCTGCCTTCTCAATTTTCACGTTATTAAATTCCATTTACACCTCCACATTATAAGAAAAATATAATATACATATATATCATCAGCAAATGGTGAATAAACAACATTTTGCCATTGTGTCATATATTGTTGCAGGATTAAATTAACACTTGATTGGCTGATCACGCTATATTTTTCGTTTGTTCAATAAAACAAAATTGTTAATATTCGCAATCAACAAAAATTCATGAAAGGATTTTAAGATGAAAAAAATTATGGTTAACGGCGCAGTTGGACAAATCGGTTCGGAACTTGTTTTTCGACTGAGAGAGAGATACGGCGCGGAAAACGTCATCGCTTTCGGGCGTAAAACCGAACCGTCAAAAAAACTTCTGGAATCCGGTCCTTTTGACAGAATTGACGTAGCTGATACCGATAAATTCGCTGAGAAGATTGATTATTACAATATTGGTCAGGTTTATCACATGGCAGCAATTCTTTCGGGTGGTGGTGAACAAAATCCTCAACTTGCGTTCAGAGTGAATCTGCTTGGTGTTTACAACCTGCTTGAAATCGCACGTGCAAAAAACCTTGAAAAAATTAATATCCCAAGCTCAATTGCGGTTTTCGGTCCTGAAACACCCAAGGACAAAACACCAAATGAAACAGTGCTTCGTCCGACTTCGATGTACGGTGTAACCAAGGTTTCGTGCGAACTTTTATGCAATTATTATTTCAAAAAATACGGCATCGACGTACGTGGCTTGCGTTTTCCCGGAATTTTGTCAGATGAAACTCTGCCTGGTGGAGGAACTACAGATTACGCAGTTGAAATATTCTACGAAGCAATTAAAACCGGTAAATATGAATGCTTCCTCTCCGAAGGTCAAACTCTGCCGATGATGTACATGCCTGATGCTTTACGCTCAATGATTGAACTTATGGATGCACCTCTTGAGAAACTGAAGTATCATGCGGATTATAATGTAGCAGCATGCTCATTCTCACCAAAAGAACTCGAAAACGAACTTAAAAAACATGTTCCCAATCTCGAAGTTACTTACAAACCTGATTTCCGCGAAGATATTGCTGCAAGTTGGCCCAATTCAATTGATGATTCAGCAGCGCGAGAGGATTGGGGATGGAACCACGAGTACGACCTTGAAAAGATGACTGCCGTAATGTATCAGAACCTGAAAAAAAGGCTCACAGCTGAGAATTAAATTGCTTAATAGCAAATAATTTAAATATCGCTCAATGTTGAGAGTGAAAGCCCGTTACTTGTGTGACGGGTTTTTTTTTGAAATTCTCCTGGTTTCTTCACGGGTTGGCATTGGTTTTGTCTCTTCAGGATTAAGGTATTTATCCAATTTTGCTTCGAGAAGCTTATGTGCTCTATGAATTCTCATACGAACGGTTGCCAAAGTTTTCCCGATTGAAATTGCGATTTCCTTGTAACTCATGTCCTGAAACCTGGCAAGAATGAATGGAGCTCTGTATTCTTCAGGAATCTCAGCAAGAGATTTCTCAAGAATCTGTTTCAATTCATCACTTAGCAATTCATCTTTTGGGCTTGCAACTTTTACCAAAGGTTCAATGTTTGGGAAATGCTCAGATGCTGAAAAATCAAGGGAAACTTTTCCCTTCTCTTTTTTAGATTTCCGAAGCATGTCAAGAGCGGAGTTCACAGCAATTGAATAAAGCCAAGTCTTAAAAGAGGAATCACCCTTAAAAGTTCTACGCTTTTCAAATACCTTTTGAAACACCAATTGAAATAAATCCTCCGATTTACCTAAATCGTTAGTGTATCGGTACAAGAAATTTATTAAGGGATTGTTATAGCGGTTAAAAAGAACTTCAAAAGCATCAAAATCTCCTTTCTGAATTAATCGCATCAATTCTTCATCATTCTTATCAATCAAATTGGACATAGCATCCTCTTCCAAGGCAAATCTGCGAGTTTAACTGCATTTGTAATTTCAATTATATAAATTATACGATTACATTCCCGAAAATTAAAAAAAATATGATGTGATTTGAATATATAACTTACACATTCTCACTGGAATGTAATGCGATTTCACGAAGTTTAACAAAATCCTTGGATGTTCGAACAACCAAGTTGCCGGATAAATCAAGAATATGTGAATGAAGCTCAGGTAAAATTGGTGAAACCGCAATTATTTTGTTGAATGTTATGCTCAGTACGATAATACACATTGTTTTGGGTGTTCTTAGATACAGAAAATACAGTACATTATCTTCAGATTGTTTTGTAAGTGATTCGTTGAAATCGTTGTATAGACTCAGGAAAAGCATTTTGCTTTCTATTTCCATATCCTGTACATTTTCGGAAAACTTTTCATTTTTCTCCTGCCATTTGTTGATAAACGCTTGCTTGTCATTGACGATAACCAAAGCAATCTCACCAGGCAGCAAGGGGCTTTCCTCAAGATATTTTGAATCCATGAGCACAGGTTCAATAAGCACATCCATGATTTCCGAGTCATACCCAAGCATTGCCTGGAATCTGAAATCTTCAAGGCACGCCTGAATCACGATTTCCCAGAGTTCTTCCTGAATGTCAGGCATAAAACCGGTAACTTTTTTCTTTTTAACAAATGACTTCCTCATCCGACGCTGAAAGATAAATGATGCAACCAAAATACCCACCAAAAAAGCGAATATGATGATAACCGTGAAAATCCCAGCACTTCTAATTGTTTCCCACATGATTGCCCAGCCTTGCTGGTTTAAGTTTACAAAACTGTCATTTGGTCAAATAACTCTCGAATCCAAATGCCAACGATGTTAAAAAAGTAGATTCGCCTACCCCGAGTGTGAGTTTATTACTTTGTCTTCATAGCATATGAAAAGCAAGTGTTTAGATAAAGAAAAATGTGTTTGAAGTTTACGATTTATTCATCATTGCTCTTTTAAGGTGATAAATGCTGAATTATTGTCATCAAATATCACAGACAATAATTTTTTTATTAATCAGATTATGTTGTTCTGCTTAGATTCAGATTTCAATCTGATATGATATTTAATATTATGATTGTTTTTTTGTCACATATTTCATCATACTATTCTAGATTCTCTCATTTCGCCGACGATACACTATTTGAATTTTTGTTTATGTTAAAACTTAATTGACATTAAAATTTTGCATTAACACGTTAATCACACTTTAAAACAATTGATTATCCTACGATTATTTATATACTGATTTATGCCGAGGTAGCTCAGATGGTTAGAGCACCTGACTGTGGATCAGGAGGTCGTGCGTTCAAACCGCATCCTCGGTGCCAGAAAACAACAGGGTTTGAGGATATCCACTCAACCCCTTTTTCATTGATTACAACCTGAATTACAACCCGTGGGAATGGATTTGAATCAT
>CAYZQB010000219.1:0-4872 GCA_964480395.1 uncultured Planctomycetia bacterium | reverse complement strand
AAAATGAAATTCAAAGACATTTGTAACCAAACTGAAAATAAGAATAATAAGCAATGTAGGTCACTTTATGGATATAGTCTTTCTTGCTGTAATTTTCATTGTTATTGCTATTGTATATTACATCATTGGTCCGACACTAAAGCACAATTTTGACAAACGATTGCATAAATTGCAATTGAAGGATATCGAATCCACTGTTAGTGAAAATATGGATGAATTCCAGATACCTTCTGAAGGTTGGAAAAGATAAGAACTTTGCACAAAAAACGTGTCTTATTACATTGAGAGAGTCACAATTTTGTCATTCTCATATAGCAAGAATCCAGGTTAGCAAATTGAATCAGATGAAAAATAAGAGTTTCAGCATGGTGAAGAAGATTTATCTGGGATTAGAATTATTATTATTGTTCGGAGTTGTACCTGCTCTGCTTTATTTTGATGTTATTAAATTATATGAAATTTTGACATTGCTGATATTTTTCGCACTCATATTCACAATGCTTGTTCTTGATAGCAATTTTGACAAACGACAATTGTTCACATTCAAAAATCTGAAACCATATTTTCAGAAAATTTTGATACGTTTTCTGCTCTCAGCAATAATTTTAACAGCAATAACGCTGATTTTTATCCCTGACATATTCCTCGGATTTGTTCGGGGAAATCTAAAATGGTGGATGGTTATAATGATCTTTTACCCAATGATTTCAGTATATCCGCAAGAATTAATTTATCGAGTTTTTATGTTTCACCGTTATAGAAGCCTTCTAAATCACAGTATTCTTAGGATTTTGATGAGTGCGCTTGCCTTCAGCTGGATGCACATAGTCTTCGACAATGTTTATGCAGTTGTTTTGTCCTTTTTCGGTGGATTGATCTTTGCATACACATATGAGAAAACACGCTCTATCGGTGTTGTCGCAATTGAGCATGCAATTTATGGTGATTTCATTTTCACAATCGGCTTGGGTACCTTTTTTTACAAAGGTTTTTCGTAGAACTATTTCATTTCATCTTTGTAAAGGTGGCGGATGATTTTTTGGGTGGGTGTGCGTTTGAAACAGCGGTTCAACACCTTTAATCTGCTAATTATGCTGTATTCTGGTAACTGTTTATTTAGCAAATCAATGTTTTCCTGCAATTTCTGACGCAACTCATCTTCGGACAAGCCGTCCTTCTTAGCAGCATCTTTATCGGGATAAATCAGCGCATGAATAATATGTTTGCTGTCATCCATGATAATCGATTCAGCAACGTATGGCTTTTCGTTGAGTTTGCTCTCTATTTCCTCGGGATAAATATTCTGCCCAGATGGACCGAGAATTAAATTCTTCAACCGACCTTTAAGATATATGAATCCATCATCATCCATTGTACCGAGGTCACCAGTATGTAGCCAGCCGTCTTTTTCCATTACATCAGCAGTTGCATCTTCGTTTTTATAATATCCCATCATCACGTTTTCACCGCGAACCAATAATTCACCAGCAATTTGAGTTGGTTCTGCTGAATCAATTTTAGCTTCCAGATAATCCATAGTTGTACCAACAGAGCATAGCTTATGTTCATACCATTGTGCGAAGGAAATCAGCGGTCCACATTCTGTCATGCCATAACCAACAGCAACCGGGAGTTTTATCATTTTCATGAATTTTTCAATATCAGGATTAAATGCAGCACCACCGACAACAATCATATTCAGTTTTCCGCCGAATGCCTTAATCAGCTGTTTTCGAATGATTCCATAAAAAAGTGATTTTAGAACAGGTATCATTGTTATAAGTTTGATGTATGGTCTTTTAAGCACTTTCCGGATTTTAGTTTTGTAAATCTTTTCGATGACAAGCGGTACGGAGAACACCAG
The DNA here is from genome assembly GCA_964480395.1 of uncultured Planctomycetia bacterium. Taxonomy (GTDB): domain Bacteria; phylum Planctomycetota; class UBA8742; order SKZP01; family CAYZQB01; genus CAYZQB01. Next base: position 3,008 of record CAYZQB010000219.1, on the reverse strand, counting down.
AATCGGTTTCACTTCTCCAAACGCATCCAGCAATATCTGCGGAGAAGGGATTCGACCAAGAAAATTAATACTCATACCCATCGAAAATGGATATAGAAAATCAAATGCACAGCCGAAGCAATGAGCAAGCGGTAAAAATGATACAATTGTTGATTTAGAGGGCATGCTGAAGTTTTCTTGGGCATATTTTACATTCGCAGTTAAACTGTTCAGATTTAAAATCACTCCCTTAGAAAAACCTGTTGTGCCTGAAGTATAAATAATCGTAGCAATATCTTCGTTACTGATTTTATTTGGAATCTCAAAGTCTTCAGCAGTTATGTTTTCAAGTTTTTTATCATAATATTTATTTGCCGATGCCCATGCTTCCTCGATTTTATCACCATTTTTGAAGTGAATCCCAAGATTATCGAGAGTCATAATCGTCATAAGATTATTCATTTTAGAGGGTTCGAGGTCATTGCATATAGACGAATCAGCAAACAGCAACCTGGCATCAGAATGATTGACTGTGTTCTGAATGTCTTCTGTGCTGAAATCAGAAAGAATCGGCACAATTATAGCACCGTAACTTAACGAACTAAGATAAACCAATGCCCAGTTAATGCTGTTTTTCCCTGAAACCGCAATTTTGTCACCCCTGCTTATGCCGACGTTACGGTAAAACTGAACAAGTTTCAGTATAAGTTTGCCGGCTTCGCTATAATTCAGCGTTCTGATTTCAAAATCAGTTAGTGCAGGTAAATCCCAATTCTCTTTTATCGACTTTTCAAATAATTCAAGCAAAGTGATATCAAGCATATTAATTCTCGCTACCAAATTTTAGATAATCTACAATTTGAACTGCAAAATCAAAGAATTTTTGACCATAACATTTTAATTTTATTATACAGATTATATACTCGTAAATTATTGAAAAAGTTTTATAAAAAAATTGGATTTAATGTCAAAAAATATAGAATTATTGAACAATTTTCAGCTTTTTATTGCTATGTATTTAAGAATATGAAGGAATCGTTGATTGGAGGAGAGTTATGAAGATTTTTACGATTGTTTCAGGATGCGTTCTTTTTGTTTTATTGACAGTAAATATTTCATATGCAACTGATGATTTTCAAACAAGACCCCCGGTTTTTGTTTATGGCGAACAAAAAAAAAATGTCAATGGTGAGATTCAGACTAATAGTACGGGATATAGCAATTTAGATAGAATGTTTAAATCCCCATTGTTTTACTTCTCCATGGGAATTCAGTCCGAATTGACCTGGTTTGATAGACGTTTGAACTGGACGTCATATTCGACACAACTTGCTGTTGACACGGGACACTTTGGTATCAAATATCAGGGAGGTATGTCTAACGTTGATCGAGACGATTTTGAATTATTCGATTCAAGACTTGATGTTTATGGCTACTGGATGCTAGATGCTTTCGATACGCAGGAATTCGGTCTAACAAGAATCGGGGGAGGTTTAAGTTATTTCGATTGCGAACCATATCAAGGGCAGGAATTCTTGAATAGTCAGCATTATGCAGCATATGTAAACTTATATTATATTTTTGCTGAGTTGAAATTTGTGATGTTGATAAATGAGGATGTTTGGAATGGTGGTCTTGTTGAATTGAAGATTTTTAATCCCTTTTTATATTTCGGTTTTCAAGTTCCAGAAAATAGTTATAATTTTTTTGATTTAGAGCCATTCATAAATGCTATTTTGCCTTACGAGTTTGGAATTACAGGGTCTTTTGGATTGCCAAATGATTCGGACGGTTGGGGATGGTTCGTAAAAGGTCGATACAATTTCTTGTTTCCGGTTTATAGAGAAGAAAATGGGAAACTCTCAGTGGGAGCTGAAATATACTGGTGTTACAAGAACGGCATCGGCAATACGAGGGTTTCGGAGAGCTTTGAATTCGGCATAAAATTCACGATGGTCGGATTCTAATTTGCATTTAAATTTTCGATAATTCGGCTCTGATTTGATAAAATCGCATATGATAATTGTAAATAATGCAAATTATTGAGATTGGAAATTATTATGAAAGCTGCATTGTCAATTTTGGTGATTTTGCTTCTGATTTGTTTTTCTGCTGGTAGTGCTTTAGCATCGGATGATTTTCAGGTGCAACCGCCAGTTTTTCCGCGCGATTTACAGGTGGAACCCTCAAGATATAACGTTCTCGATGAATTCAAGCCATTGTTCGTTCCACCTCTGATGTATTTCACGCTTGCTGCTCAAACCGAACGAACGTGGTTCGATAGAAGGCTTGCATGGGATTCGTATTCTGCGCAATTCGTCATTGACACCGGAATGTTCGGCTTGAAGCTGCAGGGTGCATTCTCAGGCGCAGGTCCCGATGAATTCTCGCTTGTGGACGCACGGGTAGATTTATACGCTTATTTTCCAGAGCAATTTGAAACGTTCAAAATTGGTGGTGGTTTCAGTTTTTTCGACAGCAAGCCGTATGACGGGCTGGAATTCCTTGATGAGCAGCATCTGGCAGCATTTGTCGATGCACAATTTCTCGTCTTTGAAGCAAAATTGGTCATGCTTATTAATGATGATTTCTACAACGGCGGATTGTTCGAACTCAAGCTTTACAATGCTTTGCGCTATTCCGGTCTCGGTTATCAAAACAAACTCAAGCTGGGTGAGGGTGCAAAATCAGTTCTGTTTCTGGTGCTTCCATCGGAAATCGGTGTAACATGCGCTTTCGGACTGCCGGAAGGTAACGACGGATGGGGTTGGTTCGTCAAGAATCGCTATGTTTTTATGAAATTCTCGGCACATGAGAATGAATCGCATTGGGGCATCTGCGGCGAGTTTTACTGGGCATACAAAGGTGGCATCGGCAATGATAGGGTGTCAGAAGGTTGGGAATTCGGCATAAAATTCACCCTCATCGGCTTTTAATTTCACATAATGCATTTCAGATGTCATTCCCAACTTGATTGGGAATGACAATGGGTAGGTTTGCAAATCAGCAGCAAATCCTGAGATTGCCAC
>CAYZQB010000218.1:0-4880 GCA_964480395.1 uncultured Planctomycetia bacterium | reverse complement strand
AGTACCGAGAGGAGTACTACGAAGAGGAACAAGCGTTTGAAACGCCTGAGGAAGAAAATGTTCTTCTGAATCAGACTCCTTGGTGGGCGATTTCTGTTGCACTCCACGCGGTTGTTCTGCTCATGATCTGGTCGATCGTTTTGTCAAGAAGTGCCGATGACGGCAGCAAAGCTTTCAAAGCTGGAGTAGACGATGCAGATTATGTTGAACCACCTCAAATTCCTCCTCCACCAATCAAGGAAGAGAAGGAAATTGAACCAATTGAGGATCCTGACAATCCGGAAGAAATCGACGAAAAGGATGACCCGACTGAGGTCAAGGACGAAGACAGACGTCCAAATCCTAATCCTTCAAACGTCGAAGGTCCGTACCCCGAAAAAGGTTACAACTCGTCCATGGGTCTGGGTGGTAACATCGGCGGTGGCGGCGGTCCAGGCGGTGGTGGCGGTGGTTTCCGTTATCGTAAGCAGAAACGAGGCAAAAGAGAGACCGACAAGAACGTTCTTCTCGCTCTTTACTGGCTGCGTGACCATCAGAATCAAACAGGTGGAAACTGGTCATGCGACAATTTCATTGAGCAATGCCGCACAAACAGCCCAAGTCCTCATGGTAAGGAAAAATTCAAAAGGGAAGGTGTTTGTTCGAACAAAGATGGTAATCCTGACATCGGCTGGAAAATGGGTACCGATGGCGTTACAGGATTATCGACTCTTGCTTTCTTAGGTGCTGGTTACACTCACGAAGAAGGTGAATTTCAGCTCACTGTTAAAAAGGCTCTTCGTTACCTTCAAACGATTCAGACGGATGACGGCTGTTTCGGTCCGAAAGAAGATGAGCAATACGTTTACAACCATTCAATCTGTACAATGGCAATGGCTGAAGCATATGCTATGACTGCGGTTGCCAAGCTTAAAGCGCCTGCACAGATGGCGGTTGAATTCATTTCTTACGCTCAAAACGAGGATCCTGACAGAGGTTGGCTGGGGTGGCGTTACGGCGTGAAGACCGGTGAATCTGATGGTTCTGTTACAGGCTGGATGGTTCTTGCGCTGAAATCCGCTAGAGCTGCTGGTTTGAAGATACCTCAGAGATGCTGGGAAGGTGCGAAACGGCTTTACGACGACTTGACAAGCAATCCTGACGAGGAAGCAGGCGTTACTGGCGCATATCCGCGTACAGGATATTTAACTAAAGGTGGTCCAAATGCTCGACTGAAGGAAGCATCAAACTTCCTAACCAATCCATCAATCGATTCAATCAACGTGCTTTGCAGGTTGTTTATGAACGAAAAACGTTCAAACTCCATGCTTAAAGCTCAATCGAAGCTTATGACTGAAGAGCGTGAAGGAAATCTCCCAACAATCGATAATGAAGACAAAATCGATTTCTACTACTGGTATTATGCTTCGCTGGCGATATTCCAGATGGGTGGAAACTATTGGAAGAAATGGGAAAAACCGATGATCGATTGCTTGACAGGTTTGCAACGGCTTGAGGACAGGGATGCATGCGTTTATGGCTCATGGGATCCTGTAGATGCCTGGGGTACAGCAGGTGGTCGTGTATATTCAACGGCAATAAATGCTTTGACACTTGAAGTGTATTATCGTTATGAGTTCCTTGGAACTGGTTCTGATAAATAATCACTAAAACTGTATTTATTAAAAGGTGCAGGAGAACTCCTGTGCCTTTTTTCCGTAATTAGTAAAAACCTAAGAATTCAACCTTAAAAAATTATTAAGAAATTAATGCTGTATGTAATGTCATCTACTAACGGCAACTTAATTGATGCAATTATTGTAATAAATATGGGAAATTAGACCTTAAATAATCTCAATTTGCAGAAATTATAAAATACATCGAACAAGAAAATATATTCTTCGTTTTTAAACTTTGAAGATTATGAAGAAGAAAATAACTTTAGGTTTCGGCTCCCTATTTCTATTAAATGAGCCGTTATTATATAGCTTTGGAGGTAATTATGGCTACAAAAACAAGTTTGTACAAGGAGGTGTATTATTCGGATGAGCGTGCATTCGAAGCACCAGAGGAAACCCCAATCCTCAACCAGACTCCCTGGTGGGCAATTTCTGTCGCTCTGCATGCGGTTGTTCTGCTCATGATATGGTCGATTGTATTATCGAACAGCGTTGAAGGTGCTAACAGAATAATCGTAACTGATATTGATGCCGATTACATTGAACCACCTCAGATTCCTCCTCCACCAATCAAGGATGAACCAGAACCTGTAGTAGTTGAGGACCCTGAACCTGATGTAACCATTGACCGTGATGAGCCCTCTCCAGATATCGACGATATCAGGCGTCCAACGCAAAATCCATCCAAAGTCGAAGGTCCTTATCCAGAACCAGGATACAATTCGTCTTTTGGTTTGGGTGGTAACATTGGCGGTGGTGGTGGTCCTGGTGATGGCGGCGGTGGATTTCCAATTCGGTGGGCACCTCGTAAACCTCGTGATATCGACAAAAATGTTTTTCATGCTCTTTACTGGCTGCGCGATCATCAGGATCAAAATAGCGGAAGCTGGTCATGTGATAATTTCATTGAGCAGTGCAGAACAAACAGTCCAAGTCCCAATGGTAAGCCAAAATTCAAAAGGGAAGGTGTTTGTTCGAATAAAAATGGTAATTCTGACATTGGTTGGAAGATGGGAACAGATGGTGTAACCGGCTTGGCGACTCTTGCGTTCTTGGGCGCTGGCTACACTCATGAGCATGGTGAATTTAAAGGGACTGTAAAAAAAGCACTTCGTTACCTTCAAACTATTCAGACCGATGACGGCTGTTTCGGTCCTAAAGAGGATGAGCAATATGTATACAATCACGCAATTTGCACAATGGCAATGGTTGAAGCATACGCTATGACAGCGGTTGCCAAGCTGAAAGCACCTTCGCAGATGGCTGTTGAGTTCATTTCATATGCTCAAAACCAAGACCCAGATAGGGGTTGGCTGGGCTGGCGATATGGTGTGAGGACAGGTGAATCCGATGGTTCTGTTACCGGCTGGATGGTTCTCGCATTAAAATCCGCCAGAGTAGCAGGTTTAAATGTACCTCAAAGATGCTGGGACGGCGCAAAACGCGTTTACGACGATTTAACCAGCAATCCAAGCATGGAAGAAGGCATTACTGGCGCATATCCTCGAACAGGTTATATTACAAAAGGTGGTCCGAATGCACGTCTTCGTGAAGCGATAAATTTCCTTCCTAATCCCTCAATCGATTCTATCAACGTACTTTGCCGGCTTTTCATGGGTGAAAAACGAGCAAATTCCCTGCTGAAAGCACAATCGAAGCTTATGACTGACGAACGTGAAGGAAACCTGCCTACAATCGATAATGAAGACAAAATCGACTACTACTACTGGTATTATGCTTCACTCGCAATATACCAAATGGGTGAAAATTACTGGAAGAAATGGGAGAAACCGTTAATCGATTGTTTGACAGGATTGCAGCGTCTTGAGGACAAGGATGCCTGTGTTTATGGCTCATGGGACCCGATTGATGCTTGGGGGACTGCAGGCGGTCGTGTTTATGCAACCGCAATGAATGCACTGACACTTGAGGTGTACTACCGTTACGAGAGAACAGGCACAACATCAGATGAATAAACTTAGTTAGAATGAAAAAAAGGTGCGGGATTTCCTGCACCTTTCTCATATTTGTGAAAATAAAAAATCTGTTAGTCGAACATATCAGCAGTATCAGGATAATCACCCTCAAAATTGTCATCAGGTTTATTATCAGTTTTTGCTGGTGCATCAGTTTTTGCTGGTGCGTCAGGTGTTGCTGGTGCATCACTTGCTGGTGTTTTCTTATCAAGCTTCTTAATATCTAATTGTTTCGGCTTAGGTTTGGGTTTGTTATCAGAATCTTTAGTATCGTCGGAATTTCTGCTGTCGCGGTCGTTTCTGTCCCTGTTGTCCCGATTTTGTCGCGGATTTCTGGGTCTATCACTTCTATCACCTCGGTCGTTACGGTCATTTCTACCTCGACTGGGGCTTCTGCGTGGCTGAGATTCTTTTTCCATGTATCCATCTTTTGTCGCATTATGAGACAGACGGATTTTACCTTGCGGATCGATGTCGATAATCTTTACATCTAATTCGTCATTGATATTTACAATATCTGTAACCTTATCGACAAAACCGTCAGCAAGCTCAGAAATATGGCAAAGCCCTTCTTTTCCAGGTAAGAATTCGACAATTGCTCCAAAATCTCTAACAGAAATCACTTTTGCTTTGTATATTTTACCGAGTTCAGGTTCTTCAACTTGTGCTCTAACGAGGATAGCAGCGCGATCAGCATTAACAACACTGCTAGAAAAGATTTTAACCGTTCCATCTTCTTCAATTTCAATTGTTGAATCGGTTTCATCCTGAATAGCACGAATAAATTTGCCTTGCGGACCAATAACCGAGCCAATTTTTTCGACATCGATTTTGAAAGAAATAATTTTTGGTGCATTCGGCGCAATATCTGGACGTGGAACGGCAATCGCCTCTGTCATCTTGCCAAGTAGGAAAATTCGTGCATCCCTTGCTTGACCGAGTGCTTTTTGCATAATTTCGCGTGTCAATCCTTTGCATTTAATGTCCATTTGCAGTGCGGTTATGCCATCGGAGGTTCCACAGACCTTGAAGTCCATGTCACCAGCATGATCCTCGTCGCCAAGAATATCAGTAAGTACAACATAATCTTTGTCGCTTTTAACTAGACCCATCGCAACACCAGCAACTGCTTTTTGCATTGGGACACCAGCATCGAAAAGCGCGAGTGATCCGCCGCAAACCGTTGCCATAGACGATGAACCATTACTTTCGAGAATATCTGATGTAACACGGACTGTGTACGGAA
>CAYZQB010000217.1:0-4892 GCA_964480395.1 uncultured Planctomycetia bacterium | reverse complement strand
ATTTCGAGCGAAAAATGCTTGATATTCTCTACAAACACAAAGCTAATGAATTAAAGATGTATTTGGGTTCTGTCCCTGAAGAATCAATTCAAAGCGCGATTAGCGACTCAAAACGGCAGCACGGAATTTTCGGAGACGATGATGCTGCTAACGATAAATGGCGAGAAGTTCTAGCTGCAAATAATCTGTCATATCTTGAATTCAGGGAGCAGATTATCAGTCAGCTCAATCAACAACGGACTCTATGGCTAATCTCAAATCATCCGGATTTCAGGATTGATATCACTCTTGATGTAACACCTCGTGAGCTTCGGACGGAATATCGTCGCCAGCCCGTTTCAAACATTACGGATATCGAATTGTACCGCCTTGAAATTCCGCTTCTGCCCACAAACTACGACAAAATCCTCGAAAAAGTCAATGTATATCGAAGCGAGATTGAGAATTTGCTTAAAGATGCTAATTTTAAAGAAGCAGAAGAGCGATTTATTCAGCACACGAAGGTGATTTACCCGTTCTGGACACCTAAACGTGAGATGTTGCAGCAACTAAACGATGAAGAACCGCAGATTATTTATGAGATTAATAACGCGAAACAGCTTCCGAAGCTCTCCTCGACAATTGAACTTTCTGACAAAATCGTGATTCTGTTTATAGTAAACAAAAAGCAGGAAGGTTTTGCATCGTTTTCATCAATGCTTGTTCAGGTTGAGCTTTTCAGACGTTTGCAAAATACACTCTGGAATGAATTCAGAACGAGGTTCAGCAACATTCTCATTCATGAAGCGACGATTATTCCGGGTGATCTTGTATCTCCTCGCTAAGTGAGGATTTTTCACTCGCTTCATGTGTATTTTCATTAGAATCAATGTTCTCATCAGATTCGGGCTGTAATTTTTTTGTTATCACGAATGAAATTGCAGCAATATGTGAAAAATGAAAAATAAGATACGAAACAGCAAATGTAATCCCATAATTCTTCCCAAGAAACTCCAATCCGAATCCACCGGCAAAGATAATTATCATTCTGATTAGAAATCCATACGCTAAAATTGAGTAAATTCTTGGATTGTAATTTTCATTTTTATTGAAATTCTCAAGTGGTTTTAATTTCTTTGAGGTAATGGTTATATCAAAAAAAGCAATTGCAACACCGACCATATATCCTTGCATGATAATCATATCTTGAATCAACGCTAAACAGATGACAAAACCAATTAGCCAAGTAAACCAGAAAAATCGGAATGAATACTTGAAAAAAATTGATTCTCTTGTCATTGCTGCTTCTCTCCGTTGGAACTTTTCATCGACATTAGACCGTATTTGACAGCAGTATGAATCGCTTTCTCGTAGCCGGCATCAGCATAGCGAATTATCCCCAATCCCTGATCATTCGAGAAAACCATGCTGATGCGCTTGTCGGTCTCAGGTGAGCCATTGGCAACAAGTGCAATCCCAGTGTTTAACGAGTTCCCACAAGTTCCATGAGTCTGCTGAATGCTTACAAGCGTTGCACCACTCGCAGTATTCAACATCGAATTTAGAAAAACCCAGTCGGAAATCGAATCCGACATATCATTCATATTCTCAGTAACACATTTCGGATTTACAACCGAGCCGGAATCAACACTTTCCCGACTTATCATCACTGGTGCTGAAAGCTCCTCATCACGCACAAGTTTGTTAATCACCGACGCAATATAACGTCTCTCACCGTGACCAAGCCAACATACGCGCGTTGGCAAACCGGTGAATTTTACGAATTTTTGTACTTTATTTATCCAAGAAGTAATTTCCACATTGTCAGGATATGCTTCGAGAATCGCATTATCAATCCTATGAATATCGTCAACATTGCCCGAAAGTGCTGTCCATTTCATTGCACCTTTACCTTCACAGAATTCATCTCGAATATATTGCTCGAAGCATCCGGGAATCTTCATAGCGTCCTTTAAGCCAGCACCACGGGCAATATACCGGATACCATTGCCGGAATCAAACACAACTGAACCTCTGTCCTGCAATTGAAGCATATACCGCATCTGTGTCCGAATTTCCTTTATGACATCTACATCAAGAGTTTTGTTAATTCGGGAATTGTCAGTTACAATCGCAGGAACCAAATTCATATTCACAATCGCCTTCAAAAGGTCATTTGGCTTCCCGATATAAGCAATTGATTCAGATTTTTTCGCTGCCTTGAGTTCAAACGCCTTATTTATAGCAATATCAACATTCATTAATTTATGATGGATGTAACCTATGCTGACCAAATCATCAATGACGCTAACATCTTCATCGCAGGTCAAGAAAGTTGCACCATGCATGTTAGCAGCAACTGCAGTAATTCCCATCGAATTCTGAAGACCTGTTGAAAGCACAATTTTACCGCTTAAATCCTGGTTAAAATGTTGTCGTGCAATCTGATTATAAAGTGTGTACAAAAAAACTAGATTCCCTTGAAAACCGGTGTATGACCATGAACCAACGGTTGAATCCGAACAAAGTGTCAAGCCGGATTTCTTAAGAGAGGAAAATACCTCATGAAAAACACCATCACAAATAATCGTTGAATTTGAAATTAGCACTCGCGGTGCCATCATATGCGTCTGAAAAATTCCGACTGGTTTGCCGGATTGAAGCACAAGTGTTTCATCTGCCTCAAGAATTTTAAGCTCACTAATAATTTCATCAAACGTGTCCCAGTCGCGCACTGCTTGAACAGAGTCCTTTTCAATAACGAGATTAGCTGGATCGGACGCAATCTCCGGATTAAACATGTTCGTAAACATGCGCATCAAACCTTCCGTAACCCAAGATTTACAGGTTATCTTTGTGCCTGATGATGTGAATACCGGCATATACTCTCTGCTCATAGACAACTCCTCGACAAAATCCCAGAAATCAAGTATATCAATGAATTCTGTCATTTCTGCAATAATTATCGTAATTAGCAATAAAAAATATTTTGTGAGAACTTTATGATATAAAACATAGTATTAATTCGGAAATTACGTTTCGAATGCTTAGTAAATTTGTTAAATAACAAGCTTTCATTTGAGAATGAAATTATGTATCGATGTCTTTTCATGCACAGATTTATTTCGCAGGAGGTGTTGCTGTGGTTCTCACAGCAGTACGACCTTAATCTATGCGCATCTTAGTCATATAATTTACGAAATTTTACATCAAATAAATTAATAGGTGAATCATGTCAGTTGATTACAATTTTACGGATATTGAGCCGAAATGGCAGTCAAAATGGAAAGAAATAGGTTTGTTCAAAGCTAAAGATTTCCATGATTCCAAAGACAAATTTTACTGCCTGATGATGTACCCGTATCCGTCGGGAACGCTGCACGTCGGGCATGGCAGAAATTATATCATCGGTGACGCTGTAACGCGTTATTTAATGATGCGCGGAAAAAATGTGATGACGCCGATGGGTTGGGATTCTTTTGGTCTGCCTGCTGAAAATTATGCGATAAAAATGGGTAAACACCCGAATGAAACAACAAAAGAAAACATCGCCAAGATGAAGAAGCAGTTCGAAAAATGGGGTGTTTTGTACGATTGGGACAGAGAGGTAACAACATCATCACCTGAATATTATCGCTGGACGCAGTGGATTTTCCAGCAAATGTATGACAAGGGTCTGGCATACCGCAAAAACGCACCTGTGAACTGGTGCGAAAGCTGCGCAACCGTGCTGGCTAACGAACAGGTTATCGACGGAAAATGTGAACGCTGCGGCAGTGTCATCCTGCAAAAGGACATGGAGCAATGGTTTTTCCGTATCACGCATTATGCGCAGGAATTGCTGGATGCATTGGACGATCTCGATTGGCCTGATAGAGTAAAAGCAATGCAGCGCCATTGGATTGGTCGTTCGGAAGGTTGTTTTATTGACTTTCCAGTCGTTGGCGACGTGCAAGCACCACAAACCGTAGTACCTGATGCAAATGAGTTTCCAATGCATGGAACGCGCAAAGATTCTGCAACCGATGAAGTGCTGATGCGTGTTTTTACAACGCGTCCCGACACTGTTTACGGCGTAACATTTATGGCAATTGCGCCTGAGCATCCAATCGTTGAACATCTGTTGAACAGCAAGGAAAATACGCTTTCGGATGCTCAGAAGCAAGAAGTTAGAACGTTTATACAGGATGTGCGAACGCAGAGTGCGTTTGAGCGTGAAAGTGATTCCGGCGAGAAAAAAGGAATGTTTCTCGGTAGATATGTGCATAATCCGCTGTATCCCGAAGACAAACGCTTTGAAATCCCGCTTTATGTTGGAAACTACGTGCTGATGTATGGCACGGGCTTGGTAATGGCTGTTCCTGCGCATGACCAGCGCGATTTTGAGTTTGCAAAGAAGAAAAATTTAAAACTTATCAAAGTAATCGTTCCACCAACTTCAGAGAATGATGAATTCCCGGAATCTTTAGAAAACTGGACTTCAGCGTTCACGGGCGAAGGAACTTCTGTAAATTCAACGGATGAAACGCATAACGGCTTGCCGACTTCGGAGATGAAAGATGCTGTTGCAGATAAACTCAGCGAAATCAATCGTGGTGGGAAGACAATCACTTATCGACTGCGAGATTGGCTGATTTCACGTCAAAGGTACTGGGGATGTCCGATACCGATGGTTTATTGCGATGATTGCGGTGTACAGAAGGTTGCTGATGCAGATTTGCCGGTTCTGTTGCCCATGGACATAGAATTCAAAGGACTCAAAGGCAATCCGCTGGAAGCAAGCAAGATTTTTCAGGAAGTGAAATGCCCAAAATGCGGCAAACCCGCACGACGCGAGACTGACACGATGGATACGTTCGTGGATTCAAGCTGGTACTTTTTGCGTTATCTGGACTCACACAACACCGAGAAGA
>CAYZQB010000216.1:0-4907 GCA_964480395.1 uncultured Planctomycetia bacterium | reverse complement strand
AATAGCAAAGTAAAGCTTTTTTACCTGAATAACACCTGCAAAACGCTACATGTCGCTAAATTGATTCCTGTCCTACTGGTATCTCAACAAAACTGACAAATTCGGTTTACATCAAACATGGATACGGAAAGAAAAGCATGTTTACATGCTTACCAGATGCCGGTGAGGAGGTATTCGTTGATTGCGTTCGCTGCCAGTCTGCCGTCACCCATAGCCAGAATCACCGTTGCACCACCACGAGTTATATCACCGCCTGCAAACACGCCCTTCATGGAAGTCTTGCCTGTTGATTCATCTACGAGGATGTTGCCCCATTTATTGGTTTCCATATTGGGTGTTGTCGAAGTAATCAGCGGGTTCGCGCCGTTGCCGATGGAGATAATCGCAGTATCAATCTCAAGAACATACTCAGAACCCTCGATAGGCACGGGTCTGCGTCTGCCCGAAGCATCCGGCTCACCAAGTTCCATCTTAATACACTGCACACCTGTCAAAACGCCATCGTCGTCACCGAGAAATTTCAGCGGATTATTTAGCAGCAGCATTTCAATGCCTTCCTGCTTGGCGTGATGAATCTCCTCGTTTCGCGCAGGCATTTCCGCTTCGGAACGTCGATATATGATGTACGATTTCTCGGCACCAAGGCGTTTTGCTGTCCTGCACGAGTCCATGGCAACATTCCCACCGCCAACCGTTGCAACAAGTCTTCCGCGTCTAATCGGCGTGTCATATTCTGGAAAACGGTAAGCGGAAAGCAGGTTGGAGCGTGTCAAATACTCATTCGACGAATAAACACCGTTTAAATTCTCGCCCTCAATATTCATGAACCACGGAAGCCCTGCCCCAACACCGATATAAACCGCGTCGAATCCCTGTTCTAACAAGTCATCAATTGAATCAACCATACCAATGACGTAATCACATTTAATTTCAACACCCATTTTGCGCAAAATATCAACTTCGGTATCAACTATCTCTTTTGGAAGCCGAAATTCCGGTATTCCATAACGCAAGACCCCGCCGGTTGCATGAAGAGCTTCAAAAACCGTAACGGAATATCCTTTCATCGCCAAATCGCCTGCAACAGTTAAACCACCTGGACCTGAGCCAATCACAGCAACTTTTTTGTTTTTCGGTGCAAGGCATGGTGGAGGTTTTATTTTTCCAGAATTTCGTTCTAAATCCGCAGCAAACCTTTCAAGTCGACCGATTGCCACCGGTTCACCATTTTTTCCTCTGATACAGCGTTGTTCGCATTGAGATTCCTGTGGACAGACCCTTCCACAAACTGCTGGCAGGAGGTTAGTCTTTTTTATTGTTGCAATTGCATCATCAAATTTCCTATCAGCAATCTGTGTAATAAATTGTGGAATATCAATATTAACCGGACAACCTTTGACACATGGAGCATTTTTGCAATCGAGACATCGCTGAGCTTCATTCACAGCAGTTTCCGGGTCAAATCCCAACGGCACTTCATTGAAATTGTGTGATCTTACGCTAGCATTCTGTTCCGGCATGGGTTGCCTTGGAATCAGCATTTTTTCCTTGGGTGATAATGTCATTTACTGCTCCTGGTCATTCAACTCGGATAGTTTAGTTCCTCAATTGCTAAAAATTATCATTTAAGAAGGTTTTATCAATGATACATTTCGATTTTTAGTTTGTTATATTGTGAAAAAGAATTAAGGAAATATTATTTGAAATGATCGAATTTTTGTTTTTTTATTGAATTTGGTTATATTTATTGTATAATATACAGTGTTCCTTAACATAAATGATTATAATTTTGGATTTATTACTTTTTCTTCTTGTTTCTATGCAAATTTGTATATACTTCTAAAGTAATTGCACCAAATGTAAGCTTGAGAACTAAACATGGATTACAGAAAATTATACAATACGCTTAAAAGTAAACTTCAAGATTGTAACGACAATGAAATTGAGTATTCGCTAGTGCATCTTGAAAAGCTTATCGAAAAACACCAAAGCATCGAGAAAGATATACGTAGAAAACACCACAATTATATGACTATTTTGGAAACAGTGCGGGAAATTTCTCTTAAAGCACTCGATATCCCACGCTTTGAGCAATATATAATCAATATGCTTTCCGGTCATTTTGGGGTTAAAACTGTTATTTTTCTTCGACAGGAGGAATATTTAGATTCTTTTTTCGGAGTACATACACCAAGATTAATAAAATCACCAAAATTTAAGATTCCCATAAAATCCAGGTTCATCAATCATCTGAGCGACCTTGCAGACTCTGGAAAAATCTTTTTTGTCAACAATCCAACACCGGATGCAGTTGACGAAAAATTACTCATGGAATTAAAAAAATTGGCAATTCATCTTGTTGTTCCTTTGATGAAAAAAGATGAACACCACGAGATGTCAATGCATGGCATTATCTGCATGGGTAAGCGCATTGGTGATGTTGATTATAACGATGAAGATGTGGAAATGCTCTTGCTTCTTGGTTCAATGATCGGCATTTCACTCCATAATGCACATCTTTACCATCGTTCAATTGTTGATGGTTTGACAAGAGTATATTCGCGAGGACATTTTGACATTAATCTCGAACTTGAGATTCAGAGGATTCGAAAACACAACGAACTCACACCAGTAAATAGGTCGAAGGATTTGCAGCATTTAACATTAATTATTGTCGATATAGACAATTTTAAACTTTTCAACGATAATTATGGACATCAGCTTGGTGACAAAATTCTCTATGAAGTTGCTCAAACGCTTAAAAGAACAGTGAGGAAGCTCGATATTGTGTGCAGATACGGCGGTGAAGAATTCGGCATAATAATCCCAAATTCCGGCTACGAAGGTGCTGAAATCGTTGCTGAAAGAATTAGAAATGAAATTGAGAATTCCAAAATTGTTTCACCCGATTTCGGAGCACTAAACGTTACAATATCTGTTGGTGTGTCAGTTTATCCTGAAGATGCCTGCGAAATTCGCGAGCTTATTGCCAATGCGGACATTTCACTTTACAAAGCGAAAGCTGCTGGAAAAAACTCATTCGTGCTATTCAAATCATTAAAGCACTAATTCCCATTCAGTTGTTCAACTCAAAATCAAGTTGAATGGACATTTATTTTGTATAATTTGTAAATTTTGTTTATGCTGGAACTGGGGCAAGTTTGTACGTTATTTCCTGTGATTCTTTCCGAATTATGAGATTGTGCACTGCTTCGCCAATTTCAGTACATATATTAAATTTGTATGAATCACCCAAGCTGGCGTTAAGCAGATGAAAGATTGCTGGTGGAGATGAAATAATGAATCTGCCTTGCAGTTTCTCAATTATCGCTTTTATGCGTGCAAAATCTAGAATCGAAGAAAGTTGCATCCGCTTTGAAGCCGATAAATCTAAGATAATATCAAGTTTCTTACAATCAAGTGCAGTTTTTATGGCACTTAAAGCAGATTCAGCAATGAAAGATCCTGTAAAACTGATTATTGCAATATTATCTGTATAATGACAAATGCTACATTCTGATGACATCTAATATCTCCCTTTTTTTGTACATTTTTAAAGTATATTACAAAATTTAGTAAAATCAATAGAATATTGGCATTATTTGTCTTATTATTTGTTTGTTTTGTATTTCATTCATCTTTCTCAAATATTAGACATATTCTTTGTTTTACATGATTGCATATTGACTTTTAGATTTTTGTGTATAATAAATCCGCTTATTATGGAAAAGGATGTGATATGAGCAGAAAAGTACTGATTAAGCATGATTTACCAGTTGATGTATCAATACAAGATGCTGTTGAAATAGCTTACGGCGAAAGACTTGACGAAGTATTCAACTCCTTGAGTTCTGAGCTTTCTACGGAAATCGAGTGCGAGAAAGAACTTGTTCCACACCTGCTCAGACGTTTGCGCGAAAGGTTTAGGGACAAAAGTGTTAGCAGACATAAACTCAGATTAATCAGTGGAATCTCGAAGCAACGTGGAGCAGAAGTCGAAAAGGAAACAGGAGGCATTCTTCAAAGCACATTGAATAACCTGAAAAATGCGGTTTATAACGCTGCGGAGGATGAAATTATCGCTATCATAAATCTTGACCTTATCACAACCGTTACACGGTCGGGTTTGACGGCGGAATCGCGCGAAGTAGCTGCGATTCTGTACGAGAATCCGAACATTGTATTGCTGATTTTCAAGGATCCATCATTTCAGCTTCCAGAGGTGATTTCGGATTTATTCCCTGTGAAAATTCAGATTTCAGGTATTTCTCGGAAGAATTTACCAATGTTGATAACTCAACGTGAAGCGCGAAAACTTGGTTTTAAGGAGTTCGACCCGTATTTGCTATATAAATTTTCATCCGGCTTGAATGCTGTGAAGTTTAGACGGATTATATCGAGTTTTTGCGATATTGATAACAGTGGATGTGAGCGTTATCCTGATGTTGAGCCGGATACAGCTGTTCGCATAATCAACGAGCGAATCTCAATTTTGCGAAAATTGACCATAAAAAGTAATTTCGAGATGCCGAATGTGAGTATTGACAGGGATATCGGCGGATACGACAAGGTTAAGAACCGACTGCGACGTGAAATCATCGAGCTTGTTTCAGAATTGGACAATCTTGAAAATCCTGATGAAATCAGAGAACTCGAAGGTTTGATACCTCGCGGGATAATTTTTACAGGACCGCCTGGTACCGGCAAAACTCTTTTTGCCAAGGCACTTGCAACAGAGTTAAATGCAACTGTGATTGTCGTTTCCGGTCCGGAGTTGAAGTCTAAGTGGTTCGGCGAAACTGAGGAGAATATTCGCAGAATTTTTGCGAAAGCAAGGCAATCTGCACCTTCAATAATCATTTTCGATGAGTTGGATTCAATTGCACCCTCGCGTTCACAAGGCATTT
>CAYZQB010000215.1:0-4925 GCA_964480395.1 uncultured Planctomycetia bacterium | reverse complement strand
CGCCCACGAATCTGGTGAAGCTGGGACAATCCAAAGCGATGCGCATCATCGATTATGACCATCGTAGCGTTGGGGACATCGATTCCAACTTCCATCACGGTTGACGAAACAAGTATGTCAATCTCGCCGATTGAGAATGCACGAAGTGTTTTTTCTTTGTCCTCCGATTTCATTTTTCCGAATAACGGCTCAATTTTGAAATCTTTATAGACTTTGCGCAAATCTGTCGTCAACTTAAGCACACTTTTTCGCTCTTTCTCTCCGTTTTTATATCCTTCTTCCACAAACGGACAAACATAAAACGCTTGTTCTTTTTTTTGCACCCTCCCTCGAATGAAACTGAACATTTTCTGCATATTATCTTTTGCAATAAACTGAGTAACAATTTTTGCATAACCTGTTGGTCGCTCTTTGAGAATTGTAACGTCTAGGTCGCCGTAAACTGTGAGTGTCAGCGTTCGTGGAATCGGTGTTGCAGTCATCACCAACACATGCGGATGATTGCCCTTTCTCTGCAGTTTATGACGCTGCTGCACTCCGAATTTATGCTGTTCATCAATAATCACAACCCCGAGTTTTTTAAATTTTACATCAGGTTCGATTAATGCATGCGTGCCGATAATAATATCAATTTCACCAGTATTTAAGTGATTAATAATCTCGTTTCTGCGCTTAGTGTCGATGCTACCAGTGAGTAAAGCTATGCGAACCTGGCTTTCTCCTAGGAATTTTTGAAAGGTCTCGAAATGTTGATTTGCCAGTACTTCAGTTGGTGCCATGAATACAGTTTGAGTTTTGCTTGCTGTGGCAGCGAGGGCTGTGTAAAGTGCCACCACGGTTTTGCCAGTTCCGACATCACCCTGTAATAGCCGCATCATTCGACCGTTTTGGCTTACATCGTTGCGTATATCAGCAAATGCATTGGTTTGATCGGGTGTGGGCTCAAAAGGTAGAATTTCTACAATTCGGTCATGTACTTTGTCGCTTATTTTGAAAATAGGTTTTAATTTCTGTGGTCGTTCGAGACTTTTTCGCCAAGCAAGGGCTGCCTGCAAGTAGAAAAACTCATGATAATTCATGCTTTTACGGGCTTTTTCAGCATCTTCTGTATTTTGCGGTAAATGGACTGTTCGAATAGCTTTTTCAAGTTTATCAAAATTCTGGGTTTTCAAGTATTTTGAGGGTATCAACTCAGAGAGTTCGGATGCAAAATTCCTGACAACTTCTGCAATCACTTTGCGTATCAAATATATGTTTAATTCTTCTGATGCATGATAAACAGGATAAAGCATTTGCAGTGATTCAGAATCGCCAAGCTGATATACTTCGGGATTCGTGAGCTGCAGCGATTTATAATATTCTGTTTTTCCGGTAAGCAACACTTCCTGGTCAATTCTAAGCATGCTGTCAATACGATAATTGAAAAAAGTAACGGTCAATTGAGCGGTTTCATCACCGAAAACCACTTCCAGAATACGTCTTCGCTGGCGCGGCGTGAATTTCATTTTTTTTGCAATAACTTTTGCACGGATTGTAACTTTTTCGCCGACTTTCAGCTCAGCAAATTTTTTCATGTTAGCCAGGTCTTCATATCGAAACGGCAGATGCATCAACAGGTCGTAGATATTGTAAATATTGAGCTTCTGAGCAAAAACCTTCGCCCGTTCAGTTCCAATACCGCTAATAACCTCCAAAGGGCTTGTCAATCCGAATTTATCACGATTTATTGAGTTTTCACCCACCATATAATATCCTAGATGGCTTAAAGTTTTCAGCATTGTCAATAGGTTTCAATACGCAAGCATTCTATTGCTGATATCATGAGAAAAAGCAAGTTACTTGCTATGTTTTCCCCTGCATTGCGTTACCCATATTGAAGATAGGCAGATAAAGCCCAAGGACAATCACAGCAACAACTGCACCAATTAAAATAATCATAACAGGTTCGATGATGCTTGAAACACCTTCAACCGCCTGTGTTACTTCCTCGTCGTAGTATTCGGCAATATCCGAGAGCATTTCCGCAAGTGCACCTGATTCCTCACCAACTGCGACCATTTTTACGATAAGCTCAGGGAAAATCGGGTGAATTGCCATACTCTCAGCAAGTGCAAATCCCTGAATAATACTTTCGCGAATCTGTTCGGTAGACTTTGCAAGCAGATAATTTCCTGAGACTCGACCGGTGATATCAAGTGCTTGGTCAAGCGGTACACCGTTATGTAGAAGCGTTGATAACGATAAGCTGAACTTTGCAGTTGCAGATTTCACCATCATCGAGCCGACAACCGGAACTTTCAGCAAGAAACCCTGTATCTGTCGTTTACCGGTATCTGAGTTAGAATATTGCTTCCACAAAACAATAAATGCAATTACAATCGCAAGTACAATTAAAATATTACCAGTAATGAATCTACTGATTTTTACAAGTACTTGTGTCATTGCAGGCAGTGGTGCTTTCTTACCCGCTCCATCGCATCTGGGGCATTTCTTTGCACCAGCATATTCTTTTGGGACACCCTGCCAATATTTATGTGAGCCTTCGGTATATTCATTTTCATATACACCGGTATTTGGGTCTGCTAAACCCCTTGGGGCAGAAGCTGGTATAGCGTATCCAGTTGAAGTCTTCTTGGTTTTTCCTTCTTCCGCCATGCTGCATATCTTGCATGGTCTTGCAAACATATTGAAAATACCTTCGAAATTAGGAATCAAGAAAACCAAGACAACAGCAACAATACCCATGAAGAAAATAAAGACGAATTTTGGATACATTGTTGCTGATTTGATTTTACGGTTTAGTGAATCTTGTTTTTTCAATGTTGTAGCAAGCTGAATTATAATCTGTGCCAGAGAGCCTGACGCTTCGCCAGCTTCAATCATTGCTCGAAACATAATACTGAAAATCTTCGGATGTCTGTTAATGGCTTCAGAAAAAGTCGATCCACCTTCGATATCATCGCGCATCCGTTGAACTGCATCACCGAGATTCAGGTTGCTAGTTTCAGTACCGATAGTCTCAAGTGCGTCAATCAATGGTAAACCTGCTTTTAACATAGTTCCAAGCTGACGACACATGACTGCTAAATCACGCACTTTGACAGGTTTTCGAGTTCCCTGTCTTTTTTGAGACCTAACAGCTTGACCAAGTCCACCAGGTCCTGCGGAAGTATCAGAAGTTGATTCAACGTTGATAACAATCAACCCTTGTTTTTTCAATTCTCCCACAACTTGGTTGGCATTTGCAGCATCAATTGTTCCCTGTAAATCTCTACCTGTTGTATCCTTAGCGAAGTACTTGAAAAGGGGCATATTTTACTCCTGGTTTTCTGGATAATTGTTTTTCATTTATAGTAGTAATTATTACATTGCTACTAATCATTTTAGTTGATTTTAGGAATATGAAAAAGGTTTCTTGTATTTTCCTCCGTTATTTTATTAATTTCATCCCAATTTATGTGTAATAATTCTGAAATCAACTTCGATACGTCAATAAGCAGCGCGGGTTCATTCCGCTTTCCTCTTTTTAATTGCGGAGCCAGAAAAGGAGCATCAGTTTCAATAAGGATTTTATCAATGGGAACTTTTTTAACGGTTTTTCGCAATTCGTCATTTTTCTTGTATGTAAGATGTCCTGCGTATGAGATATACATTCCGATATCCGTGAAAAGATTGACATTCTGAAGATTCCCGCTGAAACAGTGCATAACCCCGTTTATTATGTCACCGAGTTCATCAGTGAGAATATCATACAAATCATCATACGCTTGGAATTCATCCTTTTTATCACGACAATGGATTATGATGGGTTTGTCAAGTTCTACAGCGATTCGCAATTGCTTTCGCAAAACTTCATGCTGAGTCTTTATTGGTGAATAATCCCTGAAATAATCGAGCCCGATTTCGCCAACCGCGATAAATTTCTCGAATTTATTCAGTTCTCGTAACATTTCAGCAATTGCATCTGTATATTTATTGGCTTCTTGAGGATGACAGCCTGCTGAGAGATAGATTTCATTGTACTTTTGAGCGAGTTCTAAACCTTTCTCAAGACCGTCAGGGAGCATTGCAATATGGTTCATTTGCACAACACCAGCTTGTTTTGCACGAATTATTACTTCATCAAAATCATTTTGAAAATCTTTCCAATCAAGATGACAATGGCTGTCAATCATTATTCCTCGAATTCTGTTGGCTTATGTTTGATGATAAAATTTTTAGGATTATTTTTGATATTATTAATGTTAATCTTTCGTGCAATATACATCAATACGTTTAGAACGGAGAAAACTATGAAACCGAGAATTTTGTTTCGCAATTGGATTTTACCAGTCTTTTTCATGATATTATTGAGTTCGTCAGCATATGCGCAGTTAGAAGATTCGCATATTGAGTGGAAATTTTCGGTAGTCCAAGAGGAAGTGAAAGCTGGGAGTTTTGTTTTATTCAAGGGATCAGCACAAATTGATATGGGCTGGCATTTATATTCGGTGCTTAAGCAGGATGCACAACGGCTTGAGCTTGACTTTATTGAGCTTGACGGACTTGAGACAGCATCAAAGCTTTATAGTCCAAAAGGTGAAAAGAAAGTTGATACTACGTTTGAGCCTCCTTATAAAACGTATGATATTTATGATAAAGCGGATATTGGTATTTGGTTAAAAGTGCCGGAGAATTTCAGCAAAAATGAAGCGAAAGTTAAATTCAAATTATCTTGGCAGGTCTGTGAAAATATGTGTCTTCCGGGGGAAGAGACGTTCGAATTATCTGTGAAAATCTCAGAAAATGGACAATTTATTGACAAAATGACATTTCCCAAGAATATTGGATTTGCTGGTGATGAATATGAAACAAAACCAGATAACAATGTCCAAACAGACAAAGAAGGCAAAGTTGATAGCAAAACTGTTGTCCCGAAAGATGTC
>CAYZQB010000214.1:0-4937 GCA_964480395.1 uncultured Planctomycetia bacterium | reverse complement strand
GAAAACAGCGGCTTCCGCGACAACGAAACAGAGAAAACAATACGTAAATCTTGATGGCATACCGATTTACATTCATACACTTTCAAAGTTTATCAATATCAAAGAAATTTTGGAAATCGCTGTCGTGCTTCCTGAAGAAGATATTGAATTTATTGAAAATACGCTTTGTAAACATTTTAACGAGCATAATAAACTGAAATTTGTTATCGGGGGCAGTGAGCGTGTATACTCTGTTATTAACGGGTTCCAAAGCATTGAAAAAAATGTTGATATTGTTCTCATTCACGATGCTGTCCGTCCGTTTATCGAGGAAAACACAATTATGCAATCGATGATGGAAGCACAAAAAAATGGTGCTGCAATTGTAGCGGTGCCTGTTAAAGACACTCTAAAACTAGCTGACGGAAATTCTATGATTGAAAAAACGCTGAATCGTCAGCAATTATACTCAGCACAAACACCTCAGGTTTTCAAGCGAGATATTTTTGAAAAAGCGGTAGGAAATTGGAAAAAAATCGGTGAACCAGCGGTTACAGACGATGCAATGCTTGTTGAGCTTATGAATGAGAAAGTTAAAATTGTAATGGGAAGTTATACAAACATTAAAATAACTAACGCTGAAGATATGATTCTTGCCCAAGCTATTCTGCTTTCACAGCAGAAACAAAAGCAGAAGTAAGAACCATAATTCCCCAAAATTGCTGATAAAATGGAATAAACATGCAACACAAATCTGTAATCTGGATAATTTCAATCATATTTCTGTTCATTCATGCAGGTGTTTTACACGCTGATATTCGTACACAATGGGACGACGTCGAAGTTGTTGTCTCAGGAGAATCAGAATTTCAGGGTGTTGCAGTCGACCCGTTTTTCACTTCACTTGATGCTGATGATGAATGGAATTATTACCTTGTCGGAATGATAAAACTCGCTCTTGACGTTCGTTTTTCAGAATACACGGGAATATATTTCTCAATGAAAAACGCAAAAACTACAACAGACAAAACCTTTGGTGACGGTATAGTAAGAGCAAAAGGCACGATTCTCGGTACTGAAAGCCAAATAAATATGAATATGGACGAAGCCTTTTTCGCGCTTGAACGTCTTTTTATGCCAGAATTATCTGTCAGAGCAGGTTTGATGCATATTAAAATCGGGCTCGATACTTCCGTGGAGGACTGGTTTGACGGTCACGGTCAGCTATTTATGAATTCAGAATACGGCAGAATCGATGAGAATCTTGAAACCGAGTTCTATCCAGCAGGAGTATCCGGTATTTACAGCACAGGCAAGGGATTCTTTATTCGTGGGGGCTGGTTTTTCATGCGCAAAGATATTGATGATTACAATAATGACATCCAGTTTTACTTTGTTGATGGCGAATACTCGCCAAGCATATTCTCAACTTTCATATCAGGAATCTCAAGCTGGCAAGAGCGTGGAAATTACTTCCAATCTTACTGGTTCGGCTCGAAACTCGCTATTGATTCTGAGTATTCAACATATGCATTCGGTATTTACCATGCAGGTGATGATGTATCATCACGAGCGTATTATGCGGGTGTCAGATACATAACCAGTAACAAAATATATTTCATTGATTTCTCTTTCTGGTATCTCGATGGAAATAATCCTTCAAGTGTTACAAACGAAAACTTCTTTAACACAGCATCGCTGACTACTACGATGATTCTTGATGATGCAAATATCGGTGTTGGTTTGAATAAAAATTATACTGCAGTCAAAATCGTTTTCGGATTCAGATTCTCATATTCTTCACGTTTGCTCATAATAGCAGGTTATTATGATAGAATATTCAGCAGTTCAGGACCGAAACCCGGTAACGAAGTTGATATGATATATCGTATGAATTTCGGGAGTCGATTCCTTGTCGATCTCAAAGCAGGTTACCTTTTCGACACTGAAATTGTCCCCAGCAATGCTGATGCTTGGATGTTCGCGATTTGCGTTAAAGCAGAGTATTGATGTTTACTAAAGCACTTGTATCATATCGTTTCCTTTTATAATGGATTTCAGCATGTCTCGAAAAGTACGGTTCCCGGTAAAAACTGCAATTGTCATAATTATGCTGGCAGCTGCAGTTATTTTGCTTCTTAATACTCAGAAAATTGACTATGAGATATTCTTTCCGATTGCCCTTGCTCTATTTTTCATTGCGATACTTGCGTACGGATTAAAAGCATATTCCCGCAAAAAATTTACATTATTCATCTGGGGAATGAAGGCGTTGAAATTCAGAAAATATGACGATTCAATACAATATTTCAGCGATTTTTTACTGTATTTCAAAAAATATCCCAAAATCGAACGCTGGAAAAAAATGGCACTTGGTATCCGACTTACAGATCTTGAAGCCATGACGCATTTTTATCTTGGTGTTGCTTTGTATCAGAACATGCGATATGAAGAGGCACTTGAAAATTTTGTGACATCAGCAGAGATTGCTCCAGATTTTGATGAATCGCAGTATAATAGCGCAGTTTCTTCCGCAAAACTCGGTAAAAACAAGCAGGCGGTAATGTGGTTGAGTAAAATGAAGAATCCGCCAAAATTTCTCATTGAACGTGCAAAAAAGGCTGAAGAATTTAATAACATCCGCAATGATAAGATTTTCATCAAGTTCATCGAGAATACGAATTGAAATTCTCGACAATCAGGTTGAAAATCGTCATAACCGTGTTGAAATTCTCCTCGACACCTTTTTCAAAATCTGCGAATGACAATGTTTTTTCAGCAACTCCATTTGCATAATTATCTATCATCGATATCAACGCATAAGGAATTTCAAGCTCTTTTGCAAGTGTTGCTTCGTGTGCTGCCGTCATTCCAACGACCTCAGCATATTGGCTGAGAAATTTAATCTCTGAACGAGTCTCAAACCTTGGACCCTGCATTAATGCATAAGAACCTTTGTTCATATGTTCAATGTTGTTTTTATTCAGCAATTCCGAAAGCCATTTCTGCAATTCATCGTCGAATCCCGGAGTTATTGCGCGCGGATTCAGCTTATCGAAAAAAGTTTTGTTTAAAAATGGAGAAAAATAATCATCTGGAATCATCACTGTACCAGGCACAATCTCCGCTTTAAGCGATCCAACCGAAGTAAATCCAATAATCGCCTTGGGATTGAATGATGCCAGAGCTTTCAGATTCGCTTGATGATTGATGCTGTGAGGAGGAACATAATCCGCCTTGTCAAGCCCGTGTCTTTGACAAAAAACGTACTTTATCGTTTTTACAAGTTTCACAGTACCGTATTCTGTTTCAACTTGAATTCTCTCATTATCTTCCCCCGCCATTCGATTGCGAAGATTTGAACCGCCAATAATTGCTAACATTAATCAACCTTCAAAAAGTTATGAAATAATTTAAAAAAAAAGAAATTTAGACAATTATAGCGATATATGTATAAATTGTGTAAACCGATTACTTTGAAAATAAGAAAAATGGCTAAGAAATCAGATTCTACTGCTGCGTATATAAGGGCAAATCCTGAAAATCGTAGCTTAAGCGTGGAACAAGCTGAAAAAAAGCTTATCACATACTTGAATGCTCAAGGAATCCAGAATATTCAAGTGTATAGAGACACTATTTTTAAGAAATCATCGAAAATTTCTCGCAAAGGTATTTTTTCGTTACTTGATGATATTGCTTCCAAAAAAGTCGGTGAACTTTGGCTTTATACAATTCATGACATTATTTTCGATGGTGAACTTGGAAAACAGATTCTCAAAGAGTTAATTGACTCCAAGATCGAGACATTTTCTTTGAAAGAATCACAAGACACGATGAAGCGTTTGACTTATCAGATTATCACAACTTCCGCTGCTGCACGTAAATCAAACACAACAAAACTGAAATCATTGGAAAAAGGCAAAGCACCTGCTGGTCGTGCGCCATTCGGCTACAAACGAGTAAAAACAAAAGGTGAATCCACAACTAAACTTATTGTCGAAGATAAAGAATCGGAAGTTATTAAGAAAATTTTCAACGATTATCTTACACATAAATCGATGGCAAAAGTGGCAGATATTTTAACCAAAGAAAATATTCCTGCTCCAGCAGGTTCAAACTGGTCGCGAGCTTCTGTTGCATGGATTCTCGGTAACGACATCTATATTGGCATCGTGAAATATGCTAACAAAAAGCGTAAAGGTGAGCATAAAGCATTAATTGATGAGCATACTTTTGAAGAAGTGCAAAAGCTCAGAACAAAAAATCGAAGAGCATCAGTGAGAAAAACTTCAAAAAGACACTATTCTTTTGATACCGACCTGGCTGAAATCTCAATCAGCAAACTCGCTGATGCCATTGACATTGAAGATAGATTGATTAATGCTGATGATAACGGCGGAATTACAAAAACAATGACCCCGGACGAGCTGCGCAACCGGATAGATGAAGACAAAAACAACTAATCCAACTCAATCCCAGAGTTTTTTCAAGTGACAACAATCAATTACACAACATTCTCTTGTAAAACTTATGATTATTGCAGAATTTTTGTTATGTAGAAATCTACCTCTTCATTTGATGTTCTGGTGTCAGAAACACCAAAATCAGCACCAAAATCAACAAACAAAGTGTTGTATCAGCAATAATGAATAAAAATATTTTTGCTTTTTTATTGTGCTTGAATTTAATTTTCAAAATACTTCATGAAAAATTTATGAATGACAAAATATCTTAAATTGTTTAACAAACTTTTTTTAATTGTTAAGCTATATAATTTATTAGTATATTGAAAATATACCTATTAAGTGGAAGTTTATATAAATTAGTTGGAGGGAAATGCTGATGGAAAAGAAGATTAAATTTCAATGTGTCAGAATTATCGTGGTTTTTGTTGTACTGAGCATTTTTGCTTTTTCAGTAATAGCACAGGCATCAAGTAAAAATACTTTGACCCTTCA
>CAYZQB010000213.1:4652-4950 GCA_964480395.1 uncultured Planctomycetia bacterium | reverse complement strand
ACTAGTTTATTGCTCAGGTTTTATCTGCTATTGCGTAAAATATTGGGAGAATTCTTCTGATTCCGCAACCGCATTAAGAACCTTCGCAGCCACAATCGCCGCGCTATCAGCACCAGTATCATAAGTATCCTCGATGTACACAGAAAAAGCAATCATAGGATTATCATGCGGTGCAAAGCCAGCAAACCAACCGAATTCGCAGTTTTGTTGCTTTGCATTACTATGTTATTTAATGAATGTTCCGAAAAATCATAAACCCACTGTAACTGGTCTTTACTAACAAAGTCAACGTTTAAAA
>CAYZQB010000213.1:0-4642 GCA_964480395.1 uncultured Planctomycetia bacterium | reverse complement strand
AGTTTGCGTGAAGTTTGCGCTGTACCCGTTTTGCCTGCAACCTTAAACTGACGCAATGACCGAATTGTTCGTGCAGTTCCGCGCCCATCCTCAACGCATCCAACCATTCCCTTGTGTATTGCATCCCAACCAGCTTCAATCATCTTTATATGTTTTATATCTGAAAAACCGGCATCCTCAAGCAGAATGGTCGGTGTAGGCAGATTTCCTTGAGTCGCAACCGCACACATAAATCGAGCAACCTGCAGTGGTGTTACAAGCAAACGCCCTTGCCCGATGCCGTTTAATGCGCTTTCCAGAATATTATCGGAATTCGGACACATAGGATACAACCAGTTATAATCCGAACCATCGCGTCTTTTCCGCCAGGCTGCATATTCCGGAAGTTTCACACCTGTTTTCTCGCCGAAACCAAACTGATTCGCCCAATACCAGAGCTTATTGTAACCCAGTCTATATGCTTGCTCGTGAAAAAATTGATTGCACGAATAAGCAATCGCTTGCACAAGATTTAATTGTCCGAATGCACCATGGTCAGTGAAACCAGGTGCTTTGTACTTCTTCGCAACATCCCATTTTAATCCGAATTCTTTTTCTTCTCGGAAATCCGGCGCATGCAGTTCTTTCTCCTGTACAGCTGCGATTGCTGTCAAAATCTTAAACACCGAACCGGGTGGAACGGTAGCATGCAAAGCCCTGTTAAAAAGCGGCTTTCCAGGGAGTTCACCAGCAAACAATTTTTGCCGATATGCTTTATCTTCGTCAGAATATCCCATCAATTTCTGCAGGTCATACGTCGGAAACGATGCCATCGCTAGAATCTCGCCTGTATAAACGTTTAGCATGACCACTGCACCAGCACATTCTTTTGGATTCCCCTCATCAAAGTACGATTTCAGTGCATCTTCCGCTGACTTTTGCATATCCATGTCAATCGTAAGCTGCAGGTCATCAGAGGATTCAGGCGAAATATCATCAATCACATTCCTCGTTCTGCCCTTCACATCACATTCGACAATTGTATTTCCGTACTTTCCCTGCAGTCGGTCATTGAAAAACTTCTCAACACCAATCACACCGACTTCCGTCCGAAACACATCACGACGAAATCTCTGCTCAAAATCATCGACACTCCTGAAATAGCGTAAAATATATTCTTCACCAATGTCATCTATAGCTTTTTGAATCTCATGCTTGAAATACGGTGATTTCGTCAGGTCGAATTTTTCACCATCCGGCATATCAAAGCCGATACGCTGAATCTCACGCAAATACCCAATCAAATGCGACCCGCACTCAGCATACGGATATGTTCTCTTTAACATTGGAACACCTTGAATGCCGGGAAACAACCAGTCGAGTTCTTGCAGAGTTTCCAGCGTGTCTTTTTCGATTTCACGAACAAGCACAAGCGGATTATCCTGAAACCTCCAATTATTTCGGTTATCATCTTTGCGGCGTTCATCTCGTGCCAAATCCTCCCAAAAACCACTGGATGCACCAAGCTTGAAAACCCGATTATATTTCTCCGTCATGCGTTCAGATTTTTCCTCAATCTCGCATATTATTTCGCTTTCAACCCGCTCATACTTTGCATTTAGTCTTTCAAAAGGGGTATTCATCAGCAATGCGAGTGTTTTCAGATTGTTTCGCACCTCACGTCTGAGTAAACCATGCTGTCTTAGCTCCCATGTACGAAAAAAACTAGCACTTTTTGAATTTTTCTTGTTTGCACGATATTTGTTGATTTTTTGAAGGATTTCATTCAGCTCTGTAAATTCTTGCTTCGTAAAACCAGATTTTTCATAACCCAGATAATTCACTCGGTCAAGCACATTCGCAGGTTCGGTAAAAAGCCAATAATTCATACGTACTTCCCAGAGTGCGTCCTCACGAGCAATGATTTTACCGTTTCTATCTGTGATATTTCCGCGCTGAGGATGAATCAGCACTTTGCTGAGCCGTATATTCTCCGCCTGACTCCGATGCATCTCCCCCTGCACAATCTGCAAATGCGCAAGCCGACCCAGCAGTATCATGCAGAAGAAAAATATCAGCGAAATCAGAAATATTATACGTTTTTCGTTCATCATCCTCTCTTTATGTTAATAATCAGGAAGAAGCCATTGTCCTCGTTTATTCTGCTCGATGCGCAAAAGTTTTGAGAGTATTTCTATAAATTCGAATGCTGGCACTGTCAGGAGTGTCGTCGGTACAACAATGCAGAAAATTCTTATCACCCCTGAAACAAAGTCGTAATTGCCGGAGCTAAAACTCATTAGTACAAAATACAGCGAATTCACAATGAATCCACCGCAAAAAACTACAAGCATCTGGGTATATCTATTTTCAATGAAAAGTTTATGTTTGTTCTGTACAATGAGCCGGAAAACTATGACGTATAAAATCGCATACACCCCAATTGCGCCTGTGCTAAGCAAATCCTTCAGCAAACCAATTCCAAACGCAGGTAATGACGACTGTTTATCCTTGCTGAAAAGTGCCCAATAAGCAACCCACCATAAAAACGGATCAAAATAAAGGAAATGGGGTAGAATCGGCTCGATGTATAGTTTCGTGCCCAATGATGTCAAAAACAACAATGCTGTGAGAATTAAAAATCGCATTCTTTTTCCGTTAAAATCCTACGTTTTTATCGGTAAATCCCCGAAAATCTTTATTTTCGATTAACAATCTAAACACTGGAACTGTCATTCCCAACTTGAATGGGAATCCAGTCAATTGAAACATACCCGATGTCATTACGAGCGAAGCGTAGTAATCTCAAAGACTCTGTAAGGTTACTAATCCGAATTAAATTTACAAATAGCAACTATCATTGTTTGTTAGCGATAGCGAAGAAAGAACAACGGTTTGAGATGATTGTGAATCGTTTATGTGTTTGAGTATCATCAATGGAAATCATGAGATTGCGACGGTCGTTACACTCCCTCGCAATGACAACGCAGGAGTATATTAAATCTTGGTGAATCTTCGTGTTCTTCGTGGCTAAATCAATCATTCAGAATTTAGGTTGTAAATTTTGGAAAACTTCCTTATATTTTGTGTGTTTATACTCCCTATGCTTTTTATGAGGTTGAAATGTCAAAGCTTTTTTGCATTAAAGGTTCGCTTGAGGGCAAAAAATTTGAGATAACTCAAAAAATAATGGTTATCGGCAGAAGTGCTGAAAACGATATAGCAGCTGAAGACCAAGGAATATCGCGCAAACATGCCAAGGTTTATAAACGAGACGATATGTTTTTTATCGAAGATTTAGGTTCCCGCAATGGTGTGCAAATAAACGGCAAGCAGGTTGAAAAATCTGCTCTCAGGGATAACGATGTCATACGAATTGGCGCATTGGCATTCAAATTTAAGACTGAGGATTCGCAATCGCAATCATCTGGGTCATTGAAAACAAGGACGATTCGAGAGGCGGCAAAATCTGAATTCAGCATTGAAGACATTGCGACGGTTGAGAAGGTCAAGGACGCTCGAAGCAAAATCGAGGCAGAGATAGGCAAAATCATCATCGGGCAGAAGGAAGTGGTGGAACAGCTTCTGACCTGCCTGTTTGCCCGCGGGAATCTTCTTCTTGAAGGTGTTCCAGGGCTTGCGAAAACGTTGATGATTGCGACGCTTGCGGATATTCTCGACCTCGAGTTCAAGCGCATTCAGTTTACGCCGGATTTGATGCCTTCTGACATCACGGGTACGGATATTCTGCAGGAAAATCCTGAAACGAAAAAACGCGAATTCAAGTTCATCCGCGGTCCGATTTTCACGAACGTTCTGCTCGCTGACGAAATTAACAGAACCCCGCCGAAAACCCAGGCAGCACTGCTTGAGGCGATGCAAGAATACCGTGTTACTGCTGCCGGGATTACCTACGACATTGAGTTGCCGTTCTTCGTGCTGGCAACCCAAAATCCGCTTGAGCAGGAGGGAACATATCCGCTTCCCGAAGCGCAGATGGACAGGTTCATGTTCAAAGTAAACATTGATTATCCGACACGGGCGGAGGAAATCGAGATTGCGCTTCAGACGACCAAGGACAAGGATTCTCAGCTTAGCAAGGTGTTTACCGCTGAGGATATTTTAGCTCTGCAGAATCTTGTGCGCAAAATTCCGGTTTCGGAGCATGTCGTGTCATATTGTGCCGACCTTGTGCGCGCAACGCGTCCGGGGCTTCCGGGGACGCCAGCGTTTGTGAATGAATGGCTGAAATGGGGTGCGGGTCCGCGAGCGACGCAGTATCTCGTTTTGGGCGGGAAGGCACGTGCTGTTTTGAACGGTCGGGTCAATGTTTCCGTCGAGGACGTAAAAGCGGTTGCGCCGCAAGTCCTGCGTCATCGAATGTTCTGCAATTTCAACGCTACCAGCGAAGGC
This sequence comes from uncultured Planctomycetia bacterium, assembly GCA_964480395.1. GTDB lineage: Bacteria > Planctomycetota > UBA8742 > SKZP01 > CAYZQB01 > CAYZQB01. The sequence continues at coordinate 250 of CAYZQB010000213.1, read as the reverse complement.
ATCTCCGTCGACGATGTCGTAACCAAATTATTGGATTCCATCCACCCAAATCAACTATAGACACACAAAACTATGTCATTGCGAGCGAAGCGTCGCAATCTCAGGGACTTTGCATGGTAACTGACAGAATACTAATTCTATATTACATTTCTCATTTTCTGTCAGCGATAGCAAAGAACAAACAACGCTTAGAGATGAATGAAAATCGGAAGTGCGTTTGTTACTCATCAATGGAAATCAAGAGATTGCG
>CAYZQB010000212.1:2999-4957 GCA_964480395.1 uncultured Planctomycetia bacterium | reverse complement strand
GAAACCACAATATTTAGGGAATAATGCTGAATATTTGAGGGTTCTGCATATTGCCTTCGAGCACCTCAGGCAACATCGTCATCATTGACAGGCAAGATGCATGTCCCACTGATTGTGTGTCAGCGATAGCAAACCTTAGTGATTCTTAGTGTTTCTTGGTGGCTAAAACAAGAATGCATCAAGGATGCCTGGATTCCCAATCAAGTTGGGAATGACAGCTTATAATAAAATGTGCTAAGCCTACCTACTTCATTTCGTAGGTGTGTTCGTCTGTTGGAAAAGTGCCAGCCTTGACTTCTTTTTTAAAGTCAACTAGTGCTTCGCGAATAATCTTAGCCACATTCGCATACTGTTTCACAAATTTTGGCACGAAATCCTCATTGTAGCCAAGCATATCATGCCAGACAAGAACCTGACCATCGCAATGTACACCTGCGCCAATGCCGATTGTCGGAATCTCAACCATTTCGGTGATTTTCGCAGCGATTTCACCTGGAATACCTTCAAGAATCAAACTCATGGCACCTGCATCCTGAACTTTTTGGGCATCCTCAAGCAAAATTTCCTCTTGACGTGCAATTTTGTAACCACCCATCATATGCACGCTCTGCGGAGTCAACCCGATATGTGCCTGCACCGGAATTTGCGCGCGAACCATCGCTTTTATGGTATCTGCAACAAGTGCGCCACCTTCGAGCTTTACCGCACTTGCATTCGTTTCCTTCAAATACCTGACAGCGTTTGAAATCGCAAGCTCCTTCGATACCTGATATGAACCAAAAGGCATGTCGCCAATGACCATTGCATGTTTGCAGGCAGCAGCAACAATGCGCGTATGATAAATTGACTCATCCATCGTTACATGCAATGTGTTGTCAAACTCCTGCACAGTATTACCCAGCGAATCACCCACGAGAATGATATCTATCTCCGCAGCCTCAGCAAACTTCGCGCTAATAAAGTCATAAGCGGTAATCATCGATATTTTCTCACCTTTTTTCTTCATTTTGGCGAGTTTCGGTACAGTAATTGATGCCATTTCATTTCTCCATTGAATAATTTAAGGGATAAAATGAATTCAGTTGAACTAATATAATATGAAAACTAAGCCGTTACGAAATAAATGATGTTACTGGAATTATTCGAATAATCAACAATGGAATTACCGTAACAACATAAAGCCAGAGCGCCTTGATATTGGATTTATGTATTTCCTCATTTGATAAAAACAATGCTGGGAACAGAGACAACGGTAAAAGCATCAAAAAAATGATTTTTAAATATTTAGCAACTGTGAAGTTCAAGTACATTCCAAACATTGCTTTTGAAAGCGGATTCAATGTGTCAAGGAATAAAGCACCAATTGACAGAACCAATACTATTGTCATCGAAAGACGCAATATAAATGTGGAATCCTCCCAACTTTGACATAGAACAAACAGAACCGCAAGTACCGAAAAGCAAAGAATGACGCCAGAAACGATGGTCTCTGTAACTCGCAGAAATTCTGAACCGGGTAGAAATAATAAAAATATGATGATGGTAAAAAAAATTAGTGCTGTCGTCTGCGAAAGTAACGCTGCCGAAGATTTGTACTGCTTTTCAACGTCATGTGCACGATATTCTCTCGTTGGTAAACCATCATAACTCACGCGATTAAAATCATTATTATTCATAAATCGCCTCTAAGATTATTCTATCCAGTATGCTGGATTTAAGATTTCAACACACTCAGCTACAATGTATATTATACTTTGGTGCAGCAAAATAGTGAAAAGATATATGTGTGATTCACACTCCAGCATGCTGGATTTAAGATTTCAACATACTCGGCTACAATGAATATTATACTTTGGTGCAGCAAAATGATGAAAAGATATGAGTGTGATTCACACTCCAGCCTGCTGGTTTCAGATTTCAACATTCTCAGCTACAAAGCATATTATACGTTGGAGCAG
>CAYZQB010000212.1:0-2899 GCA_964480395.1 uncultured Planctomycetia bacterium | reverse complement strand
GCTGGTTTCAGATTTCAACATTCTCAGCTACAAAGCATATTATACGTTGGAGCAGCAAAATAGTGAAAAGATATGTGTGTGATTCATACTATTTTATCTAAATTTATTATGAACTCTTCGTTAAATCCGTTGTAAAAACAAATATATTCAGGTATTTTGTTTGTTTCAACACAATTATATTGTTTTTTCTTTAAGCAAGAATGACATTTTTAACTTATCTGGAATTGAAAGGGTGCATAATGAGCGGTTTGTTAGCGGAACTTCAGGCACGAGGCTTCATTGAAGCGCAAACTGACGAGAAATTTGGAGAGATACTGGAGCAGAAGAAGTTCACGCTTTACTGCGGGTTCGACCCAACCGCTGATTCTTTGCACATCGGCTCATTGATGCCGATTATGGCACTCAGACATTTTCAGAAAGCAGGTCACAAACCCATCGTCGTCATGGGTGGTGGCACCGGCATGGTTGGTGATCCATCGGGTAAATCAAGCGAACGCAGACTTCTTAATAACGATACGCTGATAGTGAATATTGCTGGCATGCAAAAGCAATTTGAGAAATTGTTGGATTTTGATGAAAACAAACCCAATGGTGCTAAACTTGTGAATAACGCTGACTGGCTTAACAGCTGGCATCTTATCGATTTCTTGCGCGATGTCGGCAAACATTTCCCGCTATCGGTGATGCTCTCGAAAGATTCGGTGAAATCTCGACTTGAAGGTGAATCTGGTATTTCATTTACCGAATTTTCATACCAGGTTTTGCAGGCATACGATTTTTATCACCTTTTCAGCGAGGAAAAATGTGCATTGCAGGTTGGCGGTGGCGATCAATGGGGGAACATAATCGCTGGTATAGATTTCATCAAACGCAAACTCGGAAATGACAAACAGGCATACGGATTGCTGTTTCCTCTGCTTACCACCAGCAGCGGTAAAAAATTCGGTAAATCGGAGGACGGCAATGTCTGGCTTGATGAAAACCGTACTTCATACTTCGATTTTTATCAGTATTTCCTGCGTTCAGAGGATGCTGATGTTGTTAAATACTTGAAGTTTTTCACCGAAATCCCGCTTGCTGAAATTGCAGAGATTGAAAACGAACATTTTAAAGCACCTGAAAAACGTCACGGGCAAAAGCGTCTAGCGGAGGAAGTTACAAAATTGATTCATGATGAAAAAGGATTAAGTAAAGCTATTTTTTCAACACAGTTATTTTACGACAATCCAACTGAAAAACTAACAGATAAAGAGCTTCTAAAAGAAGCAATAGGTATTATGGGAAAAGATATACATATTTACCAAAGCACAAAGGACATTTATTCTGAAAATTATCCAATTATTGATGCACTCATTCACACAAATCTTGCTAGTTCAAAACGTGATGCAAAACGAAAAATTCAACAAGGAAGTGTATATCTAAATAATGAAAGAATCGAAAATGCTGATAAAATCATAACTGCAGATGATTTAAGCTCAGAAACAATTCTATATCTTCGATTCGGAAAAAAACAACATGCCTTTATAATTTTTATTGGAACATTAAAAAAAAGAAAAAAACCAAAAAATTAAACGATTTAAATATTATTTTAAGTTAATTATTTCAAAGATATGAAGATGACTGACAAAAAGTACGAACTTGTGATTTTTGACTTTGACGGCACACTCGTTGAGACTCGCGAGGATATTGTTACTGCAATCAATGCAATGTTTCGGCATATTAGCTTGCCTGTAGTTACTGTTAATGATGCTTTATCTTGGATTGGTTACGGCGCGCGGAATCTCATAAAAAATGCTCTAAAATTCGCTGAGAAATCTGGACACATAGAAAGCGTTGAAAAACTAGACTTTGAAGAAGTTTTCGAGTTCTGGCGTGCTGAATATATGAAGGTCAATCTGGACAAAAGCTATGTGTATTCAGGTGTGATTAATACCTTGAATGAGCTGAAGATTCGCGGTTACAAGCTTGCAATTGCGACTAACAAACCTTCATTCATGACGATTCAGATGCTCCCGAAGCTTTTCCCAAAGCCGTTTTTCGAGATTATTTCTGCGCCTGATGTTGTCGGTGTTCTCAAGCCGGATCCACAGCTCATGCTCTACATATGCAAAAAACTGAGAATTGCACCGGAACAAACGCTGATGGTCGGTGACCTCGATACAGACATTCTTGGTGCGAAAAATGCAGGAATTGATGCAATCGGGGTTAAAGGTTACCGTCCTGAGCTTGATTTTATCGAACTCGGTGCATTTGCATGCGTTGAGAAATTCTCCGAAATCCTGCAATATTTGTAATATTTTTAATCGTATGAATGATTTTCAGCACTTGGAAATGCGATAAAAGAATATTAAAATCTGCAATTAATACTTTATATCAAAATTATATTTTAAAATGGGTGAAATCATGGATTTGATTGGAATTCTCGCATTCACAGCACTTTTTTTAATCGCAGTAAGCATTTTTTTGGTTAAAGTCATCAGGCGAAATCAGTGGGCATTGCTTGCTGAACCTGAAAACCGCTTTGACAGAAAAGGTGAACGTCTGAAAGGAATTTTTCCGCTGATTTTCGGGCAACAAAAGCTTCTTCTTCAGCTTTTCGCAGGCATCATGCATTTCATTATCTTCTGGGGTTTCCTATTCATCGCATTGAAAACTCTGGAGCATGTTTTCATCGGGTACACCGGATACAATTTCAGCTTCTTCGGCTTCTTATATCCGATTTTCCGCGGTGCAATTGATGTTATATCTTTTCTCGTGCTGGTCGTTGTTATCATCGGCATGCTTCGATGGCTCGTTTTCACCCCCAAACGCCTTCGAGTTGCCTGGAGTTCACGCTTCGAGGGGACGCTATTCCTTTTTCTCATCGCGTTTCTCGTTGTAACAAATTTTTTAGGTAACT
>CAYZQB010000211.1:0-5012 GCA_964480395.1 uncultured Planctomycetia bacterium | reverse complement strand
AAAACTTTCACATATACAGGTGCAAAGGAGCAATTCCAAATCCCAGCAGGTGTGGCTATGATTAAAGTCGAAGCTTATGGAGCAGTAGGTGGTGATGGTTATCCCTTTGGTTCAGGATATGACGGTGGAAAAGGCGGTTTAGTAACTGCATCATTTTCTGTAACACCGGGGATTACCTTAGAAATTTATGTTGGTGGGAAAGGCGTTGACGGTTCTTCCAGTGCTAATGGTGCGGGTGGCTGGAACGGCGGCGGAATCGGCATCATGTATGCATCATATTATGGAGGCGGTGGTGGTGGTGGAGCATCCGATATTCGCATTGGTGGTACTGCATTGGCTGACAGAATCATTGTTGGTGGCGGTGGTGGTGGATCTGGAAACGGTGGTGGCGGTAATGAATCCGGTGGTAAAGGTGGTGGACTGACCGGTGGCAATGGATTTGCTTTAGGTTCATACGAACCAGATTATTGTGGTAGAGGAGGAACTCAGACTGCTGGTGGAGCTCCTGCTGACATGGGTGGTCAAGCCGGTGCACTTGGTAAAGGTGGTGATGCAGAGAGTTCAATGCCTGGCGGTGGCGGTGGCGGTGGCTACTACGGTGGCGGTGGAGGTTTTATTGGCGGTGGTGGCGGTGGAAGCAGTTTCACTCATACCGGTGCTAACAACGTTACACATCAGCAGGGTGTTCGCGATGGCGATGGTGAGATAGAAATTACTTATTAAGAAACACATTTGTTTTATTGCATAAGGAGTCGAAATTTCGACTCCTTTATTATCTATTGGCTCTCACATTATTGAATTACCTATATCAGCAATGATTATAATATTCGAATAAACAATTTATTTAGAGAAAAAAAAGATATGTTAAACTTTCACTTCTTTCAGTTACTGAATTTGTCAAAATTGGAACAATATTCTTTGGAGGGGAGTGTTATGAAAAATCAGAATTTAATAAACATTACATTACTGGTCATTATTGTGTTTTTGATAAGCTGTTCTTCAGAATCAAAATCGCTTAGTATCAGCCCGCATAAGCTTGATTTCAGCAATGTTAATCTTGGTGATTATGTAGAACTTACACTGGAAATTAAAAACAATTACGGCAAAGACGTAATCATTACTAACCTTGATATTATCGGTTCTGGCGATTATACGATAACGGCAAATGGTTCTGTTCCTATCAACCTTCAAAAAGGTCAAACACATTCTTTAACGGTTAAATTCGAGCCAACGAGCAGCGGGATTATCTCAGCAGTTTTATCCATTTTGCACGATGCATCATCGAAATCTAAGGATATAGATATAACCGGTATTGGTGTTCCTGTTCCCAGAATCGTCATTCCAACAATGTCACACGATTTTGGTGTTATTGTAATTAATACAACTGCTGTAAAGATTTTTAACATTCAAAACACAGGAACTGCTGATTTGATTCTCAATGCTTTAACTTTTTCTGGTTCTGGTGCAAGCACTTACTCAATCTCATCCGGCGGTAGTATACCTGTTACTATTACCCCTGGTGTTACACATCAAATCGAAGTAGAATTTGCCCCAACCGCAGATGGGAGCTATCCTGCAATCCTTTCTGTAGTACACAATGCAATTAACGAATACTCACCTATTAACATAACCCTTGAAGGTGAAGGTATTACTCATGCACCTGAAATTACGTTGAATCAAACAAGCCCATGGGATGTTGGAGACGCAACAATAAGCAATGGTAAAATTGTTGAACTTGAAATCTCAAGTACAGGAATACACGATCTTCTGATTACGTCAATAACTTTTGCTACAGGTACCGAATTTTCACTCGACAGCATTGAAGATTCAAATGGTGCGCCAGTTTCACTTCCACAAACAGTCGTTGTATCTGATAAAATCATTGTCAAAATTAAGTTTCATCCACCACTTATATCGACCTATAACGACACTCTATCTATTGTACATGATGCCATCAATGAAGCATCTCCTTTGGATATTGCAGTATCTGGAACAGGTAAAAATCCTACGATAAAGACATTTAATTATACTGGGGGTATTGTGAATTGGACTGTACCTGCAGGCGTTACGACTCTTGTTATCGAAGTTTGGGGTGCTGAAGGTGGTTGGCACTCATCATCAGTTTATCAGCCTGGCAAAGGCGCAAGAATGAAGGGAACATTCAATGTAACACCTGGTGATACGTTGAAAATCCTCGTTGGTCAACATCCAATCGATGGTAACGGTGGTGGTGGTGGCAGCTTCGTATGCAAATCCAATAACGATCCAGTAATAATTGCTGGTGCTGGCGGTGGTTCAGCTCGAACCACAGATTCAAATACAAAAGACGGTCAAATAACCCAAAATGGTGGTGCTGGTGCTGGTGGCGGTGGTGCAGGTGGTACGAATGGCAACGGTGGATTAGCTGGTTCAACAGCATGGAATGCCGGTGCTGGAGGTGGTCTGCTTACAGCTGGAGCAAATGGAAGTTCATATGGTGGTCAATCATTTATTTCCGGTGGTGCTGGCGGATCAGGAAACGCAAAAGGTGGCTTTGGCGGTGGTGGATCTGGGTCAGCGTATGTTGTTGGCGGCGGCGGCGGTGGCTACTCCGGCGGTGGCGGTGGTGGTAACAGCACTGCAGGTGTTGGTGGAGGTGGTGGTTCATACAATAACGGCTCAAGCCCAGACAATACTGCTGGAACTCGCAGCGATCACGGTCAAGTTCAAATCACATATTAACATTATGATTGATTACCTGATTTTTCAGAAAGGATAATGTTTTAATTATCTTGACATTGTGTAATATTACGAATTTAATGTTAAATAATACCGATATATTACTCAATTTAGATATTTCTTAAAACCTTATAAATACTGTGTTTCTCGAATTCCATTTAACAAACAAAATTAAAAAAAATATGGTTATGCAATATTTTCACAAAGAACCAGTATTGCAAATATAAGGATGTATGATTAAATGTAAAATTCAACATTGATATGCAATGCAGTTTTATTTCATGTATAATATCGGTATTAATTTTGAGTGAGATATGAAACAGGAGCTGATTTATAGAAAGCTTATAGATACTGGTTTAATGGACAAAGATGAACTCAGATTCTGTATTGAGCAGTTCCGAGTTAATCCTGTTTTCAACAAATACAATAATCTCTTTCAGGTTATTGAAGCCATCGGATACTTAACTAGAGACCAAATTAACAAGATTATCACTGAATTGAAAGAAGAGCTTCAGTTTAAAGATGATGAATCTGAGAATACAAAAAAAAATCGAATATACAAAGCAGTTCACGAACCGGTTGAAAAATATCTTCCAGTTAATTATGATGAACGAAATAACAGAAACAGCCAAAACAATGCTGAAAACAGCGGCTTCCGCGATAGCGAATCTGAATCAAAGCCATCAGTACGGTCACTGGACAATATACTTCATGCGGGGGACATTCTCAGGGGATGCCGCCTTGTCAAGAAAATCGGCGTTGGAAGCATGGGGCAAGTTTGGCTCGGTGAACATCTGTCATTGAAAGTTGACGTTGCGATAAAAATCTTACATGAGGAATTTTACTCTAACCACACTTTACTCGAACGCTTCTACCGTGAAGCGCACCAGGTTGCCAAGCTCGACCACCAAAATATTGTCCGCGTTTACGATGTTGCATCAGACAAGAACCTGCACCTTATAATAATGCAGTACATTGATGGACCATCACTCGCAGAGCTCGAAAAAACCAAAACGATCAGCTTCGAGTATGCACTTAATTACACGATGCAGACGCTTTCGGGGCTCGACTACGCACAGAAAAAGGGCATCATACACAGGGACATCAAACTCGAGAACCTGATGCTAACATCCGACGCTATCGTCAAAATTACCGACTTCGGATTCGGAAAAGAAACCAAGGGAGCAAACGTACTGTCCATCAACAGACTCACAATCGAAGGCGACGTCTTCGGTACACCGTTCTACATGCCGCCAGAGCAATGGGACGACGCGAGGTCAGTAGGACCGCAAAGCGATGTATATTCAACGGGGATCGCGCTGTTTAAGATGCTCACCGGTAGATTTCCTGTAGAAGGAGAAACTGCATTCCAGATTATTTCTAAGATTATGTCCGGAAAAAAATCCAAGATCAGAGACTTTATGCCGGATATCGACAAAGACCTTGAGCATATCATCGAAAAAGCAGTCCACCTGAACCTCGACCAAAGATATCAAACACCTTTTGACTTTGGAATCAGACTTTCGAAATATTGTATAAAAAACAAACTTTATCACACCATTCCATCTGAATTCCTAAGAGTTACAGCATTGCGAATTACAAAACATTTTAAGCATTCAACTCAAGCACTTCCGACGACAAACCAGAATGTTAATATTCAATCAAAGTGCTTTGAGCTAAAAAAAGTATCGGAAATTCCTGATGCATTGGTTCTGAAGTGTTCGATGAAATGGGATTTACAGCGATTAATCGAATTCGAGAACCTTGTTGAGAAAATTATCATCAACAAATCGTGGAAATACTTACTCATTGATATGAGCGAAGTTAATAAAATCAATTCAACAACGCTTAGCTCGTTAATTCGAATGAATGAAAAGTTCAATGATTCTATGGGTGGTGAAATAGCAATTTATAACCCAACAAAACAATTGCAGATCATTTTACAGATTATGTCATTTAACAACTCTCTTTCTGTTCTCAAAACTGTAGAAGAAGCAAAAAAGTACTTCAGTAAATAAGCTTTTCAATGTAACTCTCGATTTTATTAAATTCCATTTCAGACAATAAAGATGTTATTATCCGCGAAACTCGAAAATTTTAGTGGAAAATAAACTTTCTTGAAAACATTAAAATGTGTGCAATTCACTGTTTTCTCAATACAAGAAGCATTTTCGATTAAACATTAGTATGTTTCAAAATATAAAACATAAAAAAAATCCTAGCACTTAATAATAACACCCTAGTGCTTAGTGACATAATATTTAAGAAGTTGTCATTCCCGTGAAAACAGCGGC
>CAYZQB010000210.1:0-5016 GCA_964480395.1 uncultured Planctomycetia bacterium | reverse complement strand
AGGAAATCGCGGTCAAGCTCAGGATAAAAAGGTGTAATCGCATCGACGAGTTTCAAAACGCTGACAGTATGGTCAAGTAAGCCATGAACATAGGCATGATGCATTCGCACACCTGCTGGCACACGATTAAACAGTTTCATGAATTCCTTGTCTTCAAGATATGCATCACGAAGCGTTTGCAGATTCTCGTTTTCGATTGTGTCCAGGAGTTCAATGAGTTTTTCGTTCAATGCTTCTGGATCTTTTTCCGATTTAGGTAAATATTTCACAATGTCGGTGATATCATGCTCAACTTTGGCATACTCGAATATTTTTATCTGCGGACGGTCATTGAAAATATCTACTTTGCCTGTAACCCGAATCAGTTGCCCCTGCTTAAGGTCAGCAATCATTTCTTTTGTCGCATTCCACAAAAAACCGTCAATACGTCCTGTCTGATCTTGGAAAACTAAATAAATATAATGCTTCCCGTTACGGTCGGTTTTTAACTCGGAACGACCGATCAGATATACTGAATTAATTTTTTCATCAGGTTTTAATGAACCAATTTCCTGTTTACTCACTTTTACCCCTTAAAGATAAAATCTCGTTTAAAATTCGAGTGTTTGATATTAATATATATCTTGTTTAATGGAAGTGAAATTGTGAGATGTTCGTAAAAACGACAAGTTATAACTTGCCAAAATCCAGCATGTGCATGTGGTTGCTCCGGATTGCATGTATGTATTAATATTGATGCATTTGCAGATTCTGGAGCGTAAGGAACGTTGAGTTCCTTTTTTTATTGAATACAATTCTGATTGAGCATTAAAATCTGTGAAACTCAGAGAAATATTGAATTTATTCATCAATTTGATAACAATTTACATTAATCATAGGAGAAATAAATGTCTGAAAAATCATATTACGTAACCACGCCACTATATTATGTGAATGCAAAACTTCACATCGGCGGTGCTTATACGACGATAATCGCTGACGTTTTAGCACGATATTACCGACTTCAGGGATTCGAAACGTATTTTCTGACAGGTTCTGATGAGCATGGTCAGAAAATTGCGAACGTAGCAGCGGAAAAAGGAGTTGAACCTAAGGAATTCGCGGACACAATTGTGGGATATTTCCAAAACCTTTGGAAAAAACTTGAGATAACACATGATCAGTTTATCCGCACAACAGATGTGTTTCATGAGCGTGTTGTGAAAGCGTTTTTCAAGAAGCTTGAGGTTAAGGGATTTGTGTACAAAGATGTTTACAAAACGCTTTATTGTACTGGTTGCGAAAAACCTTACATGCAGAATGAATTGACTGAAGATGCTTTATGCCCGATTCACAAAACTAAACCCGATTTCATCGAAGAAGAGAATTATTTCTTCAAACTTTCGGAATTTACTACGCCGATGATTGATTATTTAACGGAAAATCCAGAAAGCCTTCAGCCTGACTCGCGCAGAGCAGAAATTTTAGGGAAATTACGCAAAGACGGCTTGCAGGATGTGAGTGTTTCGCGCAATCGCAGCAAACTCACCTGGGGTGTAAGTATGCCCGATGACGACACTCAGGTTGTCTGGGTTTGGTTCGATGCACTGATAAACTATGTTTCCGCGCTATTAAAGGAAGAAGTCGATAAAAACGGCGAAAAACCCGACCCACTTGACATTGATGACCTTCTGCAGGCACCAAAATTCCAAAAATTCTGGAACAATGCTGTGCATCTTATCGGCAAGGATATTTTATGGCATCACACGGTAATTTGGTGGCCCATGCTGCTTGGCATCGGGCTGAAACCTCCGAAAACAGTCTGGGCACACGGCTGGTGGTCAGTTGAGGGGCAGAAAATCTCGAAATCTCTCGGCACAGCAATTGACCCGACATTTATCTCGGATTATTTCGGCAACGATGCTTTGCGTTATTATCTGCTGCGGGAGATGACTTTCGGAAACGATGGCGATTTCTCGATAAAACAGCTTGTGAGCAGGATAAATAATGACCTCGGTAAAGGCGGCTTGGGCAATTTCTCGCACCGGACACTGAATATGATCGAGAAATATCGTGATGGCAAGGTGCCTGCATTCGAAGAATCTGTTCTGACCGATGCTGACCGAAAATTCGCGGAAACGTTACAGAATTCACTCAAAAAATATCAGGAACGCATTGAACAGTATAAATTTCATTTTGCTTTGGATGAACTTTGGAATTGCATAAATGCTGCGAATCAGTACGCTGAGGAGAATAAACCATGGAAACTTGCAAAAGATGAGTCACAGAATGCAAGACTTGACGTTGTTTTGTATTACATGACAGAGGCACTTCGGCTCGTGGCATGTGCGTTTTTACCGATAATTCCTGACGGCGCAACAGCACTTCTGAAAAAGCTACAGATTGAAGAGATTTCAGGAAAATTGGCTGAAAATCTGCTATGGGGTAAACTGAAGCCCGGCACGCCGGTTGTCAAAGGTGAACCGATTTATCCAGTTGTTTCTTCTGCATTGATTATTGAAAGCAAGATTACAGGTAATACTGCACATGTTGGAATTAAGGGCTTTCTTGACGACTCAACGCATTCCGAGTTAGCAGATATTTTTTCGAAGCTTGCAAAGGAAGGTGCAACATCGTGCGAGATTGATGTTGAAAAGGTTGCGTATTTCTCCGCGCCAGCAATACCAGCATTCAAACGTGCGCTGAATAAGTTCGAGTTTGTGAAACTCATAAAGAATAACGAGGATTTCACCAAAGTTCTCAAGGTGAAGGGTTATGCTGTCCTGAGTTCTGGTCAGCTCATGAAATAAATTTTTTACTCAACATCACTCATTATTTGTCTTGAAATCATCACTATCTTCATGCTCAAGTTCGGTGAATGTTGAGGATTATTATCTTCATTTATTTGAGTTTCGTGTCTTGGATAAAAAGCATAAACCGGTAGTGAAGGACAAAACTCAAAGCATTTTCGCTGGCATTGAGGATTCAGCTGAGTTTTCTGATATTGATGCACGTGCAGACAAGATTTCGGAGATTGATAAGTTGGCTGCCAAGATTTCGGATGCAGCAATCTGCGAATTTGCCCTATATGCGTTTGATTGCCCGATTAACACTGAAGGCATCAGCTTAGAAACTTTACTCGATGAATACACCAAAAACCTCACCTACTCCCAAAATTCGCAAATTCCAACCACTTTCACAAATCCCTTTCTTTCCTCACACAAGCACTAAACATAAAGAGATTCTCGTTAAATGTTCTTATTTTGATATAATATAATAAATAATAATTCTTTCTTGCATGCTTAATAGTATGATATAATGTAAAGATGCTAATAGTGAGGGTGATTATGATGAATTCTCATAAAATATTAAAAAAGGATTAGACTTTTGTTGAATTTTTTTTCAAATCAAAGCAAATTTGGAGGTTCAAAATGTTACTTAAAAAGAACTGGACGATTTACTCTTGTGTAACCGTAATCGTGGTTTTGCTTATGATATCACCTCTGCATGCAATGTCACAGGAATCAGACAATCAATCTAAACTAAAAGACGATTCAAATGCTGGAAATGGAAAAGTACAATCCCAGCCAAACGAACCTAATACAGGTAAAGCAAACATAAGTCCTATAAAATATGAGTTTAGCCTTGTAACTCGATTTTCACTAACTGGTGACATAAACGATGGACCAGACAAAGTGTCAATCAATCGACAGGAGTTTAAATTTAAAATGGACTATATGCGAAGCATGCATTGGCAGTTTAAACTTGAATACAATGCAGAGCGTTCCTTTTACGATTTTGATAATGGAGGAGAACTAATTCCTGGTACTGATAATCCATTTGATGAAGTCAATGAGCATCAAATTGCGTTCAGATGTTTGTATGTTAAATCAATGAAATGGATGTTTTTTACTGACTTGAAGTTGGCATACGTGGTTGGATCGTATACAGATAATGATTTCAGCGATTCGCTTCTGTTCGATGTATACGGTGGAGTAATATGGCGTATTTCTAATGATTTCTCCTTGATAGGTTGTTTTCATATAGAAAATGAACTCGAAGATGAACTTATCATTCTACCGAAGGTAGGCTTCCAATGGAAGATACTGGATGACCTACAACTTAACTTGCTAGGATATAAGCTTGAATTCGTTTACGAACTGAATAACCGGTGGATTATATCATTGTTAGGCGAGTATGAAATACGAGATTACAGGTTGAGCGAGAAATCACTCATACCAGGGGGTGCTTTGGCGGATGACCGTGTTATTGTGGCAGCTATACTCACATGGAAGCTCAATTCCTTGATTCAGATTCAACTTCAAAGTGGCGTGATTCCATTTCAGGTGTTCATAATCAAGTATAGTGATGGTCATAAAATATCTGAAGACAATACAAAACCAGTTGGATTCATCGGTCTGACAGCAACAATAAATTTCTAGGAAAAAGAACTCAACTTGTTCCCAAAGTTATTAATAAAACTCAATTATTTAGTATTGCAGGTAGAAATCGCATGGACTGACAGAATTATCGTTTTAGGAACTTTTGCTGTGTCAGCAGTTTCACCGAGGGGTAAATTGGAATATACGTTCAACACCACCAACACAGATTCTGCATCAACATCAGCAATTTTAACATATTAGAAGATTATGCGGTATTTGATTGAGTTTTCGCCAAGAACCGACTGAATATCACGCTCGAATTCCTGCGTCGGATTAATTTTGTGAATGCTGTTGGCTGCGAGAGTAACAGTACCTTCCGGCATGCAAACCTCGAAGTAAACCTCCGCCTTACCTCGATACCTACTGAAAATGTTCTCAATCTCGCTACCAAGTTTGCTGTTAATCCTTGCCTGGTCGTGGTTTATGCGCAGATATACCGCGGATGTGAGCCGGCTTTTGCTCTCCTGAATCGGGAATGCATTGTCCACGACAACCTGTTTTTCCTCGTTGCGCTCGTTGATTCTGCCGATTATCATCAGCGGTTTGTCCGGCACCAGAATGTTTACCAGCGCATCGTATGCCTCCGAGAAACATA
>CAYZQB010000209.1:0-5047 GCA_964480395.1 uncultured Planctomycetia bacterium | reverse complement strand
CTTAAGACATAATGTCTACGTGGGTACCAAATCAATCCACAGTCACGCTGAGGACAGGATTGGGAATGACAACTTCTTAAAATTATATCACCGACCACCAGAATTTATTTCTCCGTCAAAGTAACAGTAATCGGTTTTTCCGAATATTTCATAAAATCATCATTTACAATGTCAATAACAATAGCAGGCCAAAACAAAAATATGGTGCCTACGACCCATCCATTAAACACTTTATGAGGTGAGATAGTAACAGGATTGTATCCATCTTTTTCTAAAGTAAGGGTTGCTGATTCGCTTCTGTCAACCTCGACCTCAACTGGCGTTTTCCCAACATTATTGCCATTATACAACACATCCGCACCAGATGGATTGGAATTCACCGGCACCATATCCGGACCGGGAGCAATGATAGATGCACAACTTGAGAGAACCATTACAAACACAACCAATCCGAGAAGAAATACTTTTTTCATGAAAACCTCCTTAGTTTCAAAAAAGACTGCTTTAGTATAAAATGAAATTTACATATACAAAACAAATTTTGAATAATTGTTTTTTTGTATATCGATAATGTTTTGGATTAGATTTATTCAACAAAACAGCAAAGCGAGCGAAGCGAAGCAATCCCTGTGTTCCATCGAATTGTTACTGACCGAATATCAATTTTGCAACACATTCAACGCCCTCTGTCAGCGAAAGCGTGAATTATACTATGTTTGAGGATGAACAACCTGTTTCGGTGTCAGTAAATCATCAGTGTGAATGAACCGTTCGATGGATTCCCTTAGATTGCCACGTCAGTCGCTTTGCTCCCTCCTCGCAATGACAAAATCAATACTTCTGCGGACAGAATTTACTTCTGCGTCATGGTTACAACAATCGGTTTACTTGAGTACAGGTTCGCATTATCAAAAGCAAGGTCAACAAGAATGAAGATTCCACCAACAAGTGCCCATCCGTTTAAAACCTTAGCTGGTGATACGGAAACAGGATAATAATCATCTTTTTCGAATGTCAGAACTGCTGATTTGCTTCTGTCAAGCTCAACATCCATGGGTGTTTGCCCAACTTTTTCGCCGTTATACAAAACAGTTGCACCATCAGGTCGAGAATCCACTGAAACCATATCAGGACCAGGGTCGATAATAGATGCACAACCCGAGAAAACCATTACAAACGCAACAAGACTGAGAAGAATCGACTTTTTCATGAAAACCTCTAGAAATTTTAAAAGTTAAATACAATGTAAAATGAAGTTCAAATAATGCAAGCGAATTCGAGTTAACCATACTATTTTGTCCACAATTCAGTATTTTTTTTTGAAAATATTCACTTTACACCGATTTTGTAGTTATCTTTCGCCTGGTTTAATTTATATTTCTTTGTTTATAAAATGAATTCGCAAAAATAATCCGAAATAATATACAGACAGAGGTGGTTATAATTAACGCGAGTTGTAAAGTTTTCTAAACAGTGTTATAATTTCTTCAATTTCAAATAGAGGCAGACAAGTAAACCTGCTTTTTCTCACGGCATTAGCAATAGGATTCAAGAGTTATTTGACCTATTGACAGTGTTGTAAACTTAAACCAGTAAGGCTGGAAATGTTTCTGAATATGCTTAAAGCCAAACTTCACAAAGCAACAATTACTTCACGATCTATCCAATATGCTGGCAGCATAAGCGTCGACGAGGATTTACTTGATGCAGTGGAGCTTTTCCCAAATGAGATGGTCTGGGTCTTTAATATCAATAATGGTGAACGTTTTCAGACGTATGTGATACGAGGTGAACGTGGCTCGAGGGAAATTCAGGTGAACGGAGCAGCAGCAAGACTTGCTGAACAGGGTGACCGTGTCATTATCATTTCAAGCGCGATCATGTCTGAAGAAGAAGCGAAAGTTTTCATGCCGAAAGTCATTGTTCTCGATGATAAAAACAATATTGTTAAAAAGATGGATTATCTGCCTGCTCGTATGGAACAGGACATCATCTAAGTATCAATTTAATCTAAGATTCACAGCTTCCAATAAAAGATTGCTGTTGATGTTTTCTTCGTATTTACTCACATCAAGGCGAAATAGGTGAATGTTTGCGGATAAATTCACCAAGTATTAATTGTCATCAACAGAATAGTAATTAAATTGTTTGACCAAAAAAAAGAGCCTGTGGGTTAACAGGCTCCAGAATGTTTTCAGTATTAGGCATAAGTTCTGAAGTGATTTTAGGCAATCTTAGGGAAGCACTTCAAATGTACTGAAAACCTTAAATTATGAGCAATAATGATGCCAAAATGGGCGATTCTGCAATATCAAGCAAATCAAGCAATAATGAAAATAAAAGAGTATTGATGTATAAATATTTAGACACAAAGCATTTTGGATAAACTGTTGTGAAACTGTTTTTTGGTCAGCATGTAAATAGTATTTTTGTGTTTTATTGACATTTATTACGTTGTCCAGATTTTTATACACAAACCAGAATGTAAAATGCAATTTGATGCAAAAAAAATTCCCGCATAAACGGGAATTTTTAAAACAGTAGAGCAAGATGCAATGTTTGTTATCTTTTTGGAATTTTTATGCGCATGCCCTCATTTACAATATCATTAGTCATATTGTTGAGTTTAATAATTTCCTTGTAACGACCACCATTTCCAAGCTTTTTCTGAGCAATAACCCAGAGATTTTCATTCTTTTGAACTGTGTAAATTTCATATTCAGGGCTTTCCGAAGGTTTTTCATCAATTACCGGTTCACCAGATGTTTCGTCTCGTTTTTGGCTTACATCCTTTTCTGGCTTAGGTGATTTGACTTTCATTTCAGAATACTCAGGTATTACAATCGGCTCTCCACCCTTTAGATTGTACCAATCAATAAGTGGATTTGCTTTTTCAATCAAGGATTTCAGATTGTAACTCCCGTAATACTGTAGTGCTAGACCAATTGCAGAGTCACCCTGAGAAGCAATATGCGTTGTTTTCTCTCGAATTACAACTCTAATCATTGTTCCGACGTTTTCATCATCTGGAACTTCAGGTTGTTCCTGACGCCCGAAGGGATGATTTGGTCGTTTTTTTGTCTCATCTTTTAGTTTCTTGCTTTCTTGGTTGTCTGGAGTTTTTTTCCATCCAGCTAAACCTTTATTTTTTCTTGGCTCTGCTGAATTTGTGTTCGAAGATGTGTTTGTTTCTGTTGCTGATTCATTGGTTCGTTTCTTATTAAGATTCGGCACCTTAATTTTATCGCCAATTTGTATTCTTTTTGGATTTACATTTGGATTTGCATCAACAATAACGTTGACTTTGCGAGTGTCATTGTAGTATTTCTTCGCAAGTACAGTGAAATTTTCACCACTTTTGATTACATGAATGAAAAAATCAGGCACATTTTCAGCTTCGGGATTTTCAGTAGTATCATCTGATGTAAGCTCTGTATTCCCAATGGTTTCCGTATCCCCTGTTGATGATTCTGAAAAAGTATTTGCTTCATTGTTTCCTGGCGAACCAATTTGGTTGCTTGTGTCCATCGAGTCGGTTTCATTGTCTTCACCACCTGTAAACATCATAAGTGCAAGTGCACCGATGATGAAAAGTGTAAGTGTCATTGAAAGCAGAAGTCCCTTTTTGGAATCATTTCTTCTGTGTGTAATTCTGGTCTTCGGAATTCCTCCGTGTATCATAATAACCTCCGTATCATACAATTGATTGTCAAATTAATCGGCACGAATTCAGCAAAGTTAAATTCAAATGCAGACTTTCTGCTTTAAGTTTACATCATAGTCAATAGGGTATGTAACTCTTGAGCCCTAATGCCGATGCCGTGAGTAAAAAACAGGTTTACCTGTAATCTATATTGTCAAAATCGATTGATTGTGTTATTCAAGCTACTTTGCATCTTAGCAATCAAGGAAATCAGATGAATAAAGATATCATACGGAATAAAAAGCTTTTTTTACTCGACATGGACGGAACGATTTATCTTGAAGACAAACTCATTGATGGAGCTTCAGAATTTATTGAGCATTTGATTGAGAAAAACATTGGTTATGTATTCCTAACGAATAATTCATCAAAGAGTGCGCAAGAATACTTAGTGAAACTTGAAAAACTCGGAATACCAGCAACTATCGACAATGTTTTTACATCCGGCATGGCGACCGCTCTTTATCTAAAAAATATTAAAGCAGGTGCCAGAATTTTCGTCATGGGTACGCAAGCTTTGAAGAATGAATTTATTGAATATTCCTTTGAAGTTGTCGAAGCTGGAGATGCTGACATTGACTACGTCATAGCAGGTTACGATACCGAATTGACATACGATAAATTAAAGATTGCAACACTTTATCTCGCAGATGGTGTACCGTTTGTTGCGACCAATCCCGACCTTGTATATCCGATGTCAAAGACCCGATTTCTGCCTGATTGCGGCTCAATGTGTCAAATGCTTGAGATTGCGACTGGCAAAAAACCCAAATATATTGGAAAACCACGCCGTGAGATGGTTGACGTTATTGCTCATCGAATGAACATTGAATTGTCTGATATTGCAATGGTTGGTGACAGATTGTACACCGATATTGCGCTTGGAATCAATGCTGGTATAACATCGATTTGTCTGCTTTCAGGCGAAACAAGGCGTGAAGACCTTTCAACTAGTGAAATAAAGCCCGATTTCGTTTTTGAATCAATTGCTGATCTATTAACAGTGATTCACGACAGATAAATTTGTTTGCTGTCAACACTTTGCTTATTTTCGTCAATTTCAGCATTCGTAAAATATTGGTATTACACAATTTAATAATAATAAACTGCTTTTCATCATTTTTTTAAATACTTTTTGTAATAAATGTATCCGTTCCGGTTTCTAAACTTATATGTTCATTTTTGTTTACTTGTTTTCATGGATTCTACATAGTTGTCCATGTTCTTGTTTATTTGATAATCCGTAATTGGAAAAATATTTTTGGTTTTTCATTGATAACTTCTTATTGGGAGGGATTATGAGAGTAAAATCATTACTCATTCTTGTTCTTTTTGCCTTAATGT
>CAYZQB010000208.1:0-5056 GCA_964480395.1 uncultured Planctomycetia bacterium | reverse complement strand
CTCAAAACCCAATGTCGATTGGAATTTATCCCAGATTTTTTCCGCAATTGCATGAACGACGATGTTATCGAAATCTTTGCTGAAAACCTGCAGGAAAAACTTCTCATCGAAATTATTTTTGTCAGTTCGCTCCAAAAATACTGCAAATTGACGAATCAAGCTGGAATCAAAGGTTTCTTCATTTGCTTGCTTGAGTAGGAGTTTTTTTGCATCTGCATAATGGGTCTGTGCCAACTCGTTGACTGCAAAACTTCTGAGTTCAGGATGTAAATTATGCAACGCAACATAGAAATCTGACCGTTTCTTTGGCATTTTTTCGAAAAACGAGTTTACCACCTTCAAATTCTTATCTGTTTTGTAATTATCTTTAAAAATAAAAAACCAGTTCGCAAGCTTTGTAAAATATATATGCGCAATGAAGTCGGCAACAGTGAAAAAACCATTTTGGTTGGTTGAATCAACGAAACCAGACAAAAGCTGACAATCAAGTAATTCTGTGATTTGTTGATGTTTCTCAGGTAAGAAATCGCCGTAAATGTCCCAGATTTCTTCAATCCCTTCAATTTTTTGAGAATCAAAATCAAACGGATATTTCTGTGACATTGGGCTATCGCATCCCCCCAATATTGATTTATTGAAAAGTTCAGTAATATTGATGATTGCGCGGATGAGTTTGTTTATGGGTTTGTTTCGCTCGGTTTCGGTGGAAGTGTCTTCGAGAAACTTCTTTGTTTTCTCAAATTGCTCGAATAGTTTCGAAATTTTCGTTTTAAGCTCGGATTTTGCTGAGTATGCGTCATTCAGCTTACCAACTGCCTTATGTCTAAATTCAAAGGATTCATTAAACTTCACGCTGTTATAAATCTGCTCAAGTTTGTTTTTCGCAATTTCCCGCAAAAGCTGTTGTTTTCTTTGTTCCGACCAGTTAAAATCTTTCGGCTGAGTCTGATTCTTTGGACTAAACGCTCTGGAGAGTACTTTTTCGCATGCATCAATCGCCAGCCCTGCCGTGATATAGTTCCCCTTGCACATACCCGCATACGCCCACACTGCCAATACCGCAGCTTCATCAACAGTATCCGAATTCTTCGAGCTCAACGCCTTTCCTGCTTCTTCCGCAGCAATCGACCGGAAATCAATGAGTTTCACATCCACATCTTCAGTCAGATATTCGTTAATCTCCAACTTATTGCTTAATATGACAATTTTTTCTTTATTTGTCAGCAGTCCCGATATGATCCAGCCCGATTTTGAATCTTCCTTAAATTGCAGTATCACAAGCTGGGATTTTTTGAAATCATGGTCAATAATAACCCCAATTTCTGTGATAAAATCCTTGAAATACAGGTATTTTTCAAGCCCCCTGATATATTTCAGAATCAATCTGTTTATCACCATGCTGAATCGTCCGTCCAATTTCAGCAAAATCACCAAATATTTCTCAGGATTGGAATTCACGGTTTCGCGCAATAATTCAGTGTTCGCATCGTTTAGATTTATGATTTTGCTAATGAGAAGTTCGATTTTCTTTGTCTCAGCATCGATTTCATCTTTGTCAGACGGTATCTTCTGCTCATCCGCTGCAGTCAGCATCGCAAACACAAACATCAGCAAGCCAATAACTTTTATAGGTTTCATAGCTAAACTTTCAATCTTGGGGTATGTTAAACACAATTCACAAAATAATTCGAAGACTCAGTTATAAAATAACATGATGTTGATGATAATGTAAAACTGAGTGATAAAAATATTGAAATATGGCTCAATTTTGATAATATCCTACCCATGCGGACGTGGCGGAATTGGCAGACGCGCAAGGTTTAGGTCCTTGTAGGGGCAACTCTGTGGGGGTTCGAGTCCCCCCGTTCGCACTTAACACCTCGTATAATTGCTCAATTTATAGAAGAATTGCAGCAATGGTTAAGTCATCATGATAAAATCAGTTGACAAAACTGTTTTATGAGTTTAACTATTTGAATCTAATAAGCTTGAGGTAAAAATGGCTAACATACAGAAGAAAGTATTTCTGACATTTCCGGCAAAGCTTGTACGTGAACCTATCATTTTCAACATCGGCAAGAATTTTAACGTTATCGTTAATATCAGAGGTGCTTCTGTTTCCGACGAAATCGGGCTTGTGGCATTAATGCTTGAAGGTGAAGATAAAGAAATCGAGAAAGCACTGCAATATCTCAAAGACAAAGATGTGATTATTGAACCCATTGAGGAAGATTAGAGCTTAGAATCCTCATTTCTATCACCAATCTCGCTAAATGCGAGGTTTGTATATAATATTAATATTTATCTCGGTTGTAATACGATTTCTTTGGTAAAATGAATTTCACCTTGAGATTGAGAGGGTGCGTATGTTCAGATTAAGAAATGCAATCATTTTTCCATTAATATTGTTCTTGGTTTCAACACTCCCTTGCTGCGACAACAATTCAAATACTACTTCGCCCGGGATTAAAGGCATTATCGAGGTTCCGGATGATTTTCAGACTATTCAGGAAGCAATCAACGCTGCATCGATTGAAGGTGCACAAATTATTATTGATGACGGGATTTACAAGGGTGAAGGCAATACAAACCTTGATACTCTTGGAAAACATGTGCAAATAACTGGTAATGTTGATGACCCATCTGCGGTTGTCATCGACTGTGAAAACAAATCTCAGGGGATTACTTTTTCAGGTGGTGAAAACAGGATGACAATTCTTGAAAGCATCACGATTACGAATGCTCAAACCATCATGAATGGCGGAGGAATCTCAGTTCGTGGCATGCCGATTATCCGCAACTGCATCATAAAAAACAATGTTTCGAACCTTGCTGGCGGCGGAATCGCCTGTCTTCAGGGAAGTAAACCGATTTTCATCAACTGCCTTATCATCGGCAATCACTCGCTTGGCACTTCATTATTCGAAGGAGGAGGAGGAATTTACTGCGACAGAAGCGAGCCGACGTTTATAAATTGCTCACTTTCACGTAATTCAGCCAGTAACGGCGGTGGAATTTTCTCATTTTATAACTCAACTCCAATCCTGATAAATTCAATTGTTTTCAAAAATATTGCTTTGGATACTGGCAATGAGATTGTGCTTTACAACGGTGGAACAGCGTCAGGTATGATGAGATTATTCAATTGCCAATTCAGCAATGATACTGACGATGTTGTCGGAAGCATCGAGACGGAAAACTGTATCAATTCTGACCCTGAATTCGTCGATGCTGGCAATCTTGATTACAACCTGAAAAATACGTCAGAATGCATTGATAATGGCAGTAATTTCTATCTATATTCGGAGGATTATTACGATTTACTCGGTTTTCCGAGGATTGCAAATAAAATCGTTGATATTGGTGCAATTGAGTATTCGAATGTGGATTTAGTACCATTGTTTTCAATTAATGTTAGGGAGGAACAGCAAAGTATAAATGTTCAGTTTACCGACAAATCCACAGGTGATCCAACGGAGTGGGAATGGGATTTCGATAATGACGGAATTATTGACTCAAATGCTCAGAATCCTGTATTTTCATACGATTTCGCAGGATTGTACAGCGTAACGCTAACAATTCATAAAAATGCTGATGCAAGCTCAGCAACTTTTAAAAACATAATTTCTTACGTAAAAAACGAGCAAATTATTGTGCCTGATGATGTTGAATTTATCCAGCACGCACTTGATATTGCAGGCGATGGGACAGAAATAATACTCAAGGACGGCTCATTTTCGGGATATTGGAACAGAAATCTGGATTTCAAGGGTAAATCAGTGCATCTAAAATCCAAAAACGGTGCGGATACAACGGTAATCGATTGCGAAAACGCTGGACATGGATTCATCTTTAATCAGTGCGAAATGACTGACTCAATTGTTGAAGGAATCACAGTTATCAATGGTTTCACCGAGTTTGACGGTGGCGGTTTTTGTATTATTGATTCGAGCCCGACGATAAAAAACTGTGTGGTGAAGGGTAATTGTGCTGGCAATAACGGCGGTGGTTTTAGTATTGCAAAAAGTAATGCAGTGATAGAGAATTGTGAGGTTTCGGAGAATAAGGCAAGCAGCGGGGCAGGAATTTTCATACAATCCGCGAAATGCTCGATTTTGGAATGCATAATTGTAGAAAACGAAGCAACATCTTTCGGCGGTGGAATATATATTTCCTATCTTTCTGCTCTTATACAGAATTCGGTCATCAGAGATAATAATGCTGGTAACGGCGCAGGAATCTACCTACTCCAAGCATCAGCAAACATTAATAATTGTCTGCTCATTGAAAATGAAGCATTCCTCAGAGGTGGCGGCATGTTTATCGAAGGTGAGACAAGTTTGCCCAAGGCAGTGAACTTGACAATCAGCGATAACGAAGCCAAGCAAGGTGGTGGTGTTTTTGTTGCTGATTTGGCTTCACCATCATTCAAAAATTCAATAATCTGGAGCAATCACGCTGACGTAGGTTTTCAGTTTTATATTTCAATTCTCGGAGAAGGTGCTGGCATCGTCCTGCTCACAAACTGCGATTACGGAGCAACACACGATGATATTGAAGACACAAATAATTTGATTTCCGCGAATAGTGATACTCTGATAATCAATCCGAAGTTCGAAACTGTTGGAGATGATGAATATTTTCTGTCTTCAACTTCGCCTTGTATCGATGCTGGCACGGGTTCAGCAACGGAATTCCTTTTTTTAGCAGGCAGATCGATTACTGCCTTAGGCGATGAAGACCTTAACACCGTTGATATCGGCTATCACTATAAAAAATAATGGCTTTTCCCACGTAACAATCGAGAAAATGTTGAAAAAAGTGGGACAGGCATCCTTGCCTGTCATTGATGACAATGTTGCTAGACACAGGCAGGGATGCCTGTCCCACTGGCGGTTGAGGTTCTATTAGGTGGTTGAGCGGAGTCGAAAACAGCGGCTTCCGCGAAAGCGAAACCACCACGGTATCTGAGGTGGTTGAGGTTCTCGAAACTACCAATGCTATCTGAGGTGGTTGAGGTTCTCGAAACCACCACGCTATCTGTGCTGGTTGAGGT